>JBOHCO010001688.1:0-2256 GCA_050698895.1 Streptosporangiaceae bacterium | reverse complement strand
GTCGTGGTGCGCACCGGGCCTGATGGCTGCCTGATCGTGCCGCGCGGTGCCGCCGAGCCCGTCCGCGTGCCCGGCTTCCCGGTCGACGTCGTCGACACCAACGGCGCCGGGGACACTCATACCGGCGTCTTCATCGCCGCCCTGGCGCACGGCGCCGATCCCCTGGAGGCTGCCCGCCGGGCCAACGCCGCCGCCGCCCTGTCCGTCACCCGTCCGGGGCCGGCCACCGCTCCGACGGCCGCCGAACTGGCCTCGTTCCTGGTCGGGAACTGAACCCCCGGCCTAGCGGACGCCGTGCGGCCGGAACTGGACGCTGATCCGCGGCCCCACTGGCCTGGCCGTCTTGGGCACCGCGTGCTCCCAGGTGCGCTGGCAGCTCCCGCCCATCACGATCAGGTCGCCGTGGCCCAGCTCATGCCGGATCGCCTGGCCGCCCCCGCGCGGGCGCAGCGCCAGCGTCCGCGGCGTGCCCAGCGAGATGATCGCGACCATGGTGTCCTCGGTGCGGCCCCGGCCGATGCGGTCACCGTGCCAGGCCACGCTGTCCTGGCCGTCCCGGTACCGGCACAGCCCCGCGCTCACGAACTCCTCGCCCAGCTCGGCCCGGTAGTGCTCGTTCAGCGCCTGCCGGGCCCGGTCAAGCACCGGGTCGGGCAGCGCCTCGTCCCCACCGTAGAAGCACAGCAGCCGGGGCACGTCCACCATCCGGTCGTACATGTGCCGCCGTTCGCCGCGCCACGGGACCACCTCGCTGAGCCGCTCGAACAGCACGTCAGCGCCGGTCAGCCAGCCTCGCCGCAGGTCGATCCACGCCCCCCGGCCAAGCACCGTGCGCTCCACCGACGCCCCCAGCGGCCCCACGTCCGGCTCGGTGCCCAGGTCCAGCAGCGAGCCCTGCCATGCCACACTCATGATTAATAGGATAACCAACCTTTTTCAAATCTGCGTTCTAGCTGATCACGGCGTGCTAGGAAAGCGGGATGACGACGGTCAATCCGCTGCGCTGCGGCCTGGTCGGCACCGGCCACTGGGCCCGGATCACCCACGCGCCCGCGCTCGCCTCCACCGAGGGCATCGTGTTCGCCGGGGTCTGGGGCCGCAGCCCGGAGGCGGCCGAAGAGCTGGCCGCGGCGCACAGCACGACGGCTTACGACGACCTGGACGAGTTCCTGGGCGACGTGGACGCGGTCGTGTTCGCGGTGCCGCCGGACGTGCAGAGCCCGATCGCGGTGCGGGCCGCCCGGCTGGGCCGGCATCTGCTGCTGGAGAAGCCCATCGCGCTCACCGACGCCGACGCGCTCGTCGAGGCCGTCGAGACCGCCGGGGTCGCCTCGGTGGTGTTCTTCACCTCGCGGTTCCAGGCCGACGTCCGGGACTGGCTGGCCGAGGTCACGGCGGCCCGCGGCTGGCTGGGCGGCCGGTCCATCTGGCCCGGCACCGCGCTGGAGGAGGGCAATCCGTTCAACACGCCCTGGCGGCGGCTCAAGGGCGGCCTGTGGGACCTGGGCCCGCACGTGGTCTCGATGTTCTGGGCCAGCCTGGGGCCGGTCGTCTCGGTCACCGCCGACCGCGGGCTGGCCGACATCACCCACCTGATCCTGCACCACGCCAGCGGGGTGACCAGCACGGCCACCGTGACGCTGAGCGCGCCCGAGGGAGCGGGCGAGTTCGAGCTGGCGCTGTGGGGCGCGCCCGGCTGGTCCATGGCGCCCACCGAGACCGCCGAGCCGGTCACCGCGCTGCGGGTGGCCCTGACCGAGCTGGCCGAGGGCGTCCGGTCGGGCCGCACCGATCACCCGTGCGACGTGCGGTTCGGCCGGGACATCAGCCGCGTGCTGACCGCCGCCGAGCGCCAGCTCGGGCCCCGCCCGGCCTGAAGCGCTCCACCCCCGGGTGGACCCGCCCCGGCGGGCCGTCCACCCCGGCGCCGATCCCCGGAACCGGGCCGCGCGTTTACTGTTAGCGACATGCAAGACGTGCGGTCGGGCGTGCCGTCGGGCGTGCGGCCGGGCGTGCCGGGCGGGCTGCGCTGGATCGCCCTGCCCGCCTCGGCCGCGGTCCTCGTGGTCAGCGTCGTCGGGGTGGCCACGAGCCTGCCCGGCCAGACCACCGGCGTCATCGTCACCGCCGCCGTGGCCCTGGCCGTGGGCGCGGCGGCCACCGCCTACGTGAACCTGATCGCTTCGGACTCGCTGGTGCTCGACCTGGCCGCCCTGGTGGCGGTGGGCCTGGCGGGCGTGGTGCTGGCCGGCCTGC
>JBOHCO010001687.1:0-4169 GCA_050698895.1 Streptosporangiaceae bacterium | reverse complement strand
GCATCTGGGCGACCAGCATCGACTGGGATTTCTCGCCCGCCTGGCCTTCAAGATCGGCCAGTTCCCGGCGGCGCAGGCTGGCCGCGCGGGCGGTCAGCGACTCGCGCACTTTGGCGCCGTCGTCGGCTACCAGGCTGAGCGCGGCGGCCAGGTCGCGCAGTTCGTCCACCCGGACCTCCTCGCCCAGCGCGCCCAGCGCCTGCCACGGCGTCTGACCGGTGATCCGGGCGTTGGCCAGCGCGTCGCGCAGCCGCCACAGCGCCCAGCCGGAGCCGATCTCGCTGGCCGCCATCAGCGCCTCGGGCACGCCACGGCCGCCGGACAGGTTCATCGAGACCAGGTCGAGGAAGGCGCCGATGGCGTGCCGGAAATCCCGGCGCCGGGCATCGGCCTGCTGCTTGACCTCTAGGTCGGGCAGGAAGAAGAAGCCACCGCCGACGGCCAGCCCGAGCCAGACCGGGATGACCACCGGGATACGCACCCCGGCCAGCCCGAACAGCACCAGCAGCAGCGGGCCGAGCAGCAGCCCGAACAGGCCCAGCAGCACCTTGGTGGCCAGGAAGTTCTCGAACGACCGGCCGACGATGGACAAATTGGCCCGCAGTGACGGGAACTCCCAGCCCTGCTCGGCGCAGAACGCGGCCAGCGCCCTCCCGATCCGCCGGCTCACCTCGCTCTCGCTGCCCGAGAAGTAGTCGGGGCGGCTCCGGGCCGGACGTGCCGCGTCGAACGCGGCGACCTGCCGGGCCAGGGTGACGCGCCGCGGGATCAGCGCGAATACGAACAGGAACAGCCCGAGGCCGGCCCCGGCGCCGATCAGGAATCCCTCTATCATCGCGCCGCCTCCCTGGTCACGAGATCCGGCTGGTCAGCCGGGGCAACGGCCCCCGGCCCGACGAGCAGTCGCTCGACCGGCGCGAAGGTGGCCAGTTTGCGCATCCACAGGAAGCCGATCGCGTACAGGCCCACGATGACAACCAGCATTGCCTGGCCGGCCAGGCCGTTGTAGCCCTTCAGGTAGGACTTGTTGAACACGGCCAGCCCGAGGGCCAGGCCGACCGAGACCGCCAGGACGATCTGAGCGCTGCGCCGGGTGGATCGGCGCTCAGCGCTGACCTTGCGGCGCATCTCGAGTTCCTCGCGGACGGACCCGGCCAGCGCGCCCAGCAAGTCGCGCAGCCCGGGGCCGCGCAGCCGCGCGTTGATGATCAGTGCGGCGATGATCAGGTCGGCGCTGGGGTCATCGAGGTCGTCGGCGAACCGGCGTAGCGCGGTGGCCATGGGCACCCTGGTGTGCAGGCGGTCGACCAGGTCGGTCAGCGGTCCGCGCAGGGAGGGCGCGGCCACCCGGACCGACGCGGGGATGGCCTGCTCAAGGCCGACCGCCCCGGCGATGGTGTCGCGCAGCGACTCCGTCCAGGTGGCCAGGGCCTCCAGCCGGGCAATGGAGCGCCGCTCCGAGGCGGCGCCGCCGAGGCTGCGCCAGCCCAGAACGAGCAGCACCGCCCCGATGGCGGCGACGATCCAGCCAGTGATGAGCAGCACCAGGGCACCAGCGACCAGCGCCGCCGCGCCTCGCGGCCCGGCCAGGTCGCGGATCTGCCGGTTGAGCTTGCTCGCAGAGCTGCCTGACTGGGCGGGCGGAAACCCGCGCAACGCGAGGCCCAGGAGCAGCAGCGCGCCGCCTCCGAGCGCTCCGATCAGGACGGCGAGCAGCGGGCTGGCCGCGAACAGGTTATTCACCAGTGCCCCCCGGCCACGACATAACCGTGCTCAGCCAGGTCATTCAGGCACGAGGCCGGCGCGTGCGGCACCGCCCGGCCGTCGGGACCCGGCGCGAAGACCTCGCTGGACAGCACGCGCCCGTCCACCCCGGTCACCTCCCGGATGCTGCTGACGAACCGGCGCAGCCGGCCGCCCTGGGCGTATTCGTTGCGCTTCTGCACGAAGGCCACGAAGTCGATGGCCCCGCCGATCAGCATGTGCGTCGCGTCCACCGGCAGCCGCTCCTGGGCCTGGATGGCGTAGGTGGCGATGCGGTTGAAGACCTCCAGTGAGGAGTTGGCGTGGATGGTCGACAGCGACCCGTCGTTACCCTGGGACATGGCGTTCAGCATGGTGACGATCTCGTCGCCCAGGACCTCGCCGACGATGACCCGGCTGGGGTTCATGCGCAGCGACCGGCGGACCAGCTCGGCCATGCTGATCGCGCCCTGACCCTCCATGTTGGACAGCCGCTCCTCGAACGCGACCACGTTGGGGTGCAGCTCGGGGAAGTGATCCAGGCCCAGCTCGAGGGCGCGCTCCACGGTGATCAGCCGTTCCTCGCCGGGGATCTGGTTCGCGATCGCGCGCAGCAGCGTGGTCTTGCCGGCGTTAGTGGCCCCGGCGATCATGATGTTCTTGCGGGCTGCGGTGGCCGCGGCCAGGAACGTGGCCACCTCGGTGGACATCGTGCTGTTGCCGACCAGGTCGGCCAGGAACACCTTGCCCAGCCGGGAACGGCGGATCGAGATGGCCGGGCGCAGGGTCACGTCCATCACCGCCGACAGCCGGGAGCCGTCGGGCAGCCGCAGGTCAAGCTGGGGATTGGCGGTGTCGAACGGACGGCTGGACAGCCCGGAATAGGCGGCCAGCACCTGGATCAGCTCGATCAGTTCCTCGTCGCTCTCGGCCACGGGCTCGCCCATGACCTCGCGGCCGTCGGCGAAGCTGAGGAACACCCGGTCGCAGCCGTTGATGTCGATGTTCTCGATCTGCTGGTCTTCCAGCAGCGGCTGGAGCCGGCCCACGCCGAACAGCGCGGCGTGAATGGCCGCGGCGAGGTCCTCCTCCTCCTGGGCGTTGGGCGGCGCCCGGCCGGCGGTGACCTCAACCCGGGCGTGCTCCTCCAGGACCTGGGCGACGACCGCCCGGGCAAACTGGCGCTCGTCCTCGCCGGACATGGGCGGCATGCCGGTCGCCGCGTCGAGGCGGCGCTGCTCGGCCAGCCGGTCCCCGACCTCGCCGCGCAGGCGCTTAACCAGACCATGGTCCATGCCGTCACCGCCGCCCCGGCTCGGCGCCGACCTGGCCCGAAGAACCGCCGGCGTGCCGGCCCCGGCCCGCGCTCCGGCCGCCCTCCGCGGGCGGCTGCGCGCGCCGCAGTCCGGGGATCAGGTCGCCCGAGTGCTCCGGCTCCTCGGCCGGCTCGGGATACTCGTCGTCCCGCCCGTAGTCGCGGCGAGCGGCGTGGTCGCCGCCCTCCGGGTAGTCGGTGCGCTCCGGGTAGTCCGTGCCCTCCGGGCAGTCCGTGCGCTCCGGGTAGTCAGTGCGCTCCGGGTAGTCGGTGCGCTCCGGGTAGTCCGTGCGCTCCGCGTAATCGGCCCGCCCCTCGTAATCGACGCGCTCCGGGTACTCGGCCCGCCCCGGGTAATCGGCGCGCGGCGGGTAGGCCTGGTCGCGGTGCACCGGGGCCAGCTCACGCCGGCCGGCCGGCGGCGGCGCCGGGTGCTGCTGCGAGGGCGGCCCATACGGCTGCGCATCAGACTGCCGGCCCTCAAACTGCCGGTCCTCGAACGGCCCGGACCCGAGCGGCCCGGACCCGTGCTGGTCCGACCCGAACTGCTGGGGCACGGCCGGCTGCGGTCCGGTCGGAGCCTGAGGTCCGGTCGGAGCCTGAGGTCCGGTCGGAGCCTGAGATCCGGTCGGAGGCTGAGATCCGGTCGGAGCCTGAGGTCCGGTCGGCGGACCGGGCAGCTGCGGCACCGCCCGCAGCGGCACCGGCCGCGCGGGCGTCCGTCCCCCCGACTGGTGAAACCCGGACTGATGTACCCCGGACGACTGCGGCTGGTGCGGCTGTGCCTGCGGCTGGGTTGGCTGGGGCGCTGGCGGCTGCGACGGGCCCGGCCGGGCCGCGGGCAGCGCCGGAGGCTGAGCCCCGGCCGAGCCGGGCGGCGCGACGCCCGGACTCTGGTACGGCAGGGTCGGCGGCGAGGACGCCAGCCGGTGGAACGGGGACACCGGCGCCTGAGCCGGCTCGACACCCTGGCGCTCGGGCGCGGTCGGCGGACCGGGCGCATGCGGCTGGCCGGGCGGCAGTGGCGTGAGGGGCCTTGGCTGCGCCCAGGGTTCGGCGGCCGCCGACCAGCCGGACACCTCGGGACGCGGCTCGGGACGCGGCTCAGTCC
>JBOHCO010001686.1:0-3706 GCA_050698895.1 Streptosporangiaceae bacterium | reverse complement strand
GGCGGCCCGTGGCCTGGCCGCGGCGGTCGCGCGCGCCCGGCCGGACCTGAGCCCGCTGCGGCACTCGGCCGACTTCCGCCGGCTTTACGCCGGGCAGGCGTCCAGCTTCGCGGGCAGCATGATCACTTACGTGGCCGAGCCGTTCCAGATTTACCAGCTCACCCACTCCTCGCTGATGGTCGGCCTGCTCAGCGTCGCCGAGCTGGTCCCGCTGGTGCTGGCCGCGCTGCTGGGCGGCGCGCTCGCCGACGCCCTGGACCGGCGGCGGATCATCCTGGTCACCGAGGCCTGCGGCCTGATCATCGCCCTGGGGCTGGCCGCCAACGCGGCCGCCTGGCGGCAGGTGTGGGTGCTGTTCGTGCTCAGCGCCGTCGGGGCCGGCTGCTCCGGGCTGCAGCGGCCGTCGCTGGAGGCGCTGGTGCCGCTGCTCACCCCGCGCGAGGACCTGTCCGCGGCGGCGGCGCTGAGCGGCCTCCTGGGCAACGCGGCCGAGGTGCTCGGCCCGCTGCTGGGCGGCACGCTGATCGCCGCCGCCGGGCTGCGCTCGGCCTACCTGGTGGACGCCGGGAGCTGCGCGGTCGCGCTGGTCATGTTCGCCCGGCTGCGGTCGTTCCCGCCCGAGCCCGAGGCCGACCGGCCCAGCCTGCGGGGCATCGCCGAGGGGCTGCGCTACGTTCGCGGGCGGCACGAGATCCTGGGCACGTACCTGATCGACATCGCGGCGATGTTCTTCGGCGCGCCGTTCGCGCTGTTCCCGGCCTACGCCGCCCGGGTCGGCGGCCCGGCCGTGCTCGGCCTGCTGTACGCCGCGCCGGGCTGCGGCGCGCTGCTGATGAGCGCCACCAGCGGCTGGGCCCGGCACGTGCACCGGCACGGCCGGGCCATCGCGTTGGCCGTCTGCGGCTGGGGCCTGGCCATCGCCGCGTTCGGCCTGGCGCCGGGCCTGTGGTGGGGGATCGTCGCGCTCGCGGTCGCGGGCGGGGCCGACATGGTCAGCGGCATCTTCCGGATGACCATGTGGAACCAGACCATTCCCGCCCGGCTGCGCGGCCGCCTGGCCGGGCTGGAGATGATCAGCTACACCACCGGCGAGCCGCTGGGCAACCTGGAATCCGGGCTGGCCGCCGCCGTGACCGGCTCCACCCGGCTGGCCATCGTGTCCGGCGGCGTGGCCTGCGTGGCCGGGGCGGTCGTGGTCACCGCCGCGCTGCCGATGCTGTGGCGCTACGACGCGAGAACGCCGCGAGATGAGGGACTTTCACACGCCGGAGAACCACCGGAAGTGACAGTCAGGCCGGCGGACCTGGAACTATGAGACGGTGTCCTCACCACGCCTCCAGTGGGCGGTCGGCGGGTTCTTCGCCGCCTGGGCCGTCGCCCGCCTGACCGCCGCCGACCGCTTCGCCCCGCTCGAGCGCGCCGCGGTGCCCCTGCTGTCGCTCTCCCCGCAGGTCGCGGCCGGTGCCAGGCTGGCCGCGCTGGCGCTGCGCCGGACCGGCCCGGCGGCGACCGCCGCGCTGGCCGGCACCGTCCTGGCCGCCACCCTGGCGCCGCGGGTCATCCCCAGCCGCCAGCCGCCCGCCGACGGCCCGGTGCTGCGGGTGCTGACGGTCAACATGCACTACGGCAAGGCGGCCGGGCCGGGGATCGTCGCCCTGGCCAGCCGGCTCCGGGTGGACGTGCTGTTCCTGCAGGAGCTCGGCGACGACGGCAGCACCCGGCTCAAGGCGGCCGGGCTCAGCGAGCTGCTGCCGCACCTGATGGACGACGGCCGGACCTACCGGTACCGGGGCAGCGCCATTTACGCGCGCTACCCGCTGCGCGAGGGCCTGCCCATCCGGCCCAGCTTCGCCTCCCAGCCCACCGCCCGGCTGGACCTGCCCGGCGGCCAGGGCGTGCAGCTCGTCTGCGTCCACCCGCACCCGCCGTTCCCGCCCTGGGTCGCCGAGGCCGTGCCCCGCTGGCGCAGTGAGCTGGAGACCCTGCCCGGTCCCGGCCGCCAGCCCGGCGACCTGCCCGTCGTGCTGGCCGGGGACTACAACGCCACCCTCGACCACGCCGAGTTCCGCCGGCTGCTGCGCCGCGGCTACGTGGACGCGGCCAGCCGGATCGGCCGCGGGCTGGCCCCGACCTGGGGCCCCGAGCCGACCGCGGGCCGTCCCGCGCTGCGGGCCTTCGACCACGTGGTCGTTGACCCGCGGTGCGCGGTGCTGGCCACCTCGGCCCACCCGCTGCCCGGCAGCGATCACCGCGGGCTCTACGCGGAGCTGCGGCTACCTGCTACCACTGTCTGAGTCTTCAGTGGAGGCACGATCGGCCCGGCGTCGCTCGGTGAGGCGGCGGGCCTTGGCCTGCGCGCCGCAGAATTCCATCGTGCACCAGCGCCGCGAGCCGTTGCGGCTGCGGTCCAGGAACAGCCAGCCGCAGCCCTCGTGCTCCGGCGGGCAGATGCCCAGCCGGCCCAGGTAAGCGCCGAGCCCAGATGACCGCATGTCCGTCATACCCGGATACAGCCAGCTGCGGCACAATAGCCACCGGAGCCGCGCGGCGCGGCCCACGTGACAACCAGGGCCGCATCGACGCCGGGCGCGAACTCATCGGCGCGCGTGTGAATCAGCGGCCTGGCCGGACTACCCATCGGAGCATTCTTTGCCCAGATCCATCGCGGTGTTCGGAGCCGGACCCGGCCTTGGCCAGGCGGTGGCCCGTCGCTACGCGCGAGAGGGATACGCCGTCACGCTGGTGGGTCGCCGCCCGGAGCCGCTTGACCGCCTGGCCGAGGACCTGACCAGCGCCGGGGCGACCGCGCATGTCATCACCACCGACCTGGCCGACACCGGTGACACGCCCCGGCTGGCCGAGCAGATTCGCGCTAAGGCCGGCCAGCTCGACGCCTTCTACTATGCGCCCACCCCGAACACCGGGTTCGTTTCCGCCGCCAGCCTGACCCCGCAGCACGCCCAGAGCTTCATGCCGCTGATCTTCTACACGATGCTGGCCCTGGTGCAGGAGTTCCTGCCGCACATGCTCGAGCAGGGGGACGGCGCCATCCTGACCGCGCAGGGCGGCAGCACGGTGCAGGGCCTGCCGAACATGAGCGGCCCCAGTCCTGCCCAGGCCGCCCAGCGCAACTACCTGCAAGCCCTGCACGCCGAGGTCGCCGGGAAAGGCGTCTTCGTCGGCATGCTCTACATCGGTGCCGCCATCAGGAACAGCGGCTTCCACACCGAGCTGGAGAAGGCCAGAGCGGCGGGCGACCCGGTCTGGGAGATGCCGGTCGTCGGCCCCGAGCATCTCGCCGGCCTGCTCTGGACGATGCACAGCACGAAGGGCCAGCCGGAAGCCCGCTATCCGTAGCCCGGCCCTGCTCCTGGCTCATCAGCCACACCCGCAACAGCACCCGTGAGCAGTTCGGATCGTCGGCGTGATAGCACGGACGATCCGAACTGCTCCCGCACCGTGTGTATCGTGTGACTCGTGAGGTGCGGCAGCGCCCCGGCTTTGGCCCTGAGCCGCACTCGGGCCATAGCTCGCATAAGCCCCAGCAGTCTCTCGCCCCCCACCCCGGAACCGGCTCGTATGATCGAAACAGGCCGCCAGGGGGCATAGCTGACCAGGGGCAACGGGGGACGGGGGTACCCCAGCGAGCGAGCGGAACCGGCCTGACGGCCGGGCGGAAGCCACGATGACCGTCGCGGGGACGAGC
>JBOHCO010001685.1:0-4281 GCA_050698895.1 Streptosporangiaceae bacterium | reverse complement strand
GGCGGACGCCGTCGGTGAGACCCTGGGCGTGATGGAAGAGGACAACGTCGGTCACGCGATTGCTCCCTGGTGTTGTTGCGGATGGTCTTAAGGTCTTTTCCGGCCGGCCCGTTTCTCGAGCCGGGAGCGAGGCTACCTGCCGGTCCGGACGTTTGCCTTCCGGAATAGGCGCACGAGGATCGGGGATTCGATGGCCCCTGACGGGGTGGTGGTCGGCATCGACGCGGGCGGCACGGCCACCCGGGCGCGGGCGGTGCGGCGAGGCGAGGTGGTGCACGAGGGCGCGGGCGGGCCCGGCAACCCGCTGATGGCCGGGCCCGGGGTCGTCGAGGCCAGCTACCAGGCGGCGCTGGCCGGGTGCCCGGCGGCCGATCGGGTCGCGGCGTGCGTGTTCGGGGCGGGTGGTGACGCGCAGCGGGCCCAGGTCGCCGCCGTGCTGGCGGGACGGTTCCCGGCGGCCGAGGTCCGGGTGGCCCCGGACTACGTGGCGGCGCTCCTGGCCGCGCCGCCGGGGAGCGACGTGTGCGTCGTGGCGGGCACCGGCTCGGTGGTGTGCAGCCGGGCGGACGACGGGAGCTTCGCGGCCAGCGGCGGGCGCGGGTGGATCCTGGGCGATCACGGCGGCGCGGCGCGGCTGGGACGGGCGGCGCTTGAGCACTACGTGACCGACCCCGGCGGGGTGCCGGGCGAGTTCGCGGCAGCCGTCGCCTCGGTGACCGGGACCGGCGACTGGCGGTCGGTGGTCGGCGCGCTGCACGCCGCGCCGAACCCGGCGCCGCTCCTGGCCCGGGCCGCGCCGCTGCTCACCGCGGCCGCGGACGAGGGGCAGGCGTGGGCAGCGGAGGAACTGGAGGGGCAGATGACGGCGCTGGCCGCCACGGCGGCCGGGCATATCGGGCGGCACCTGGGCGGGCGGACCGAGGTGCGGGTCGCGCTCAGCGGGGGAGTGTGGTCCAGCCGCGCGGCCTGGGCCGCGCTGACCCGGGCCCTGGGTCGGCTGAGCCTGCGCCCGGTGACCGTGACGTGGTCGCACGGCGACCCGGTGGACGGGGCCATCCGCCTGGCTGAGAGCCTGGCCCGGTGAGCGAGCCCCTGCCGCGGGCCGAGCTGCCGCGGACCGAACTGCCGAGGACCGAGCAGCGCAATCCGGCCTCCCGCGGGCTGGGGGAGCGGCCCGCGGCGGACGTCATCGCGGTGATGAACGCCGAGGAGCACCGGGTGCTGACCGCGGTGGAGGAGGCCACGCCGCTGCTGGCGCAGGCCGCGGAGCGGGTGGCCGCGGTGTTCGGCGGCGGCGGGCGGACGGTGTTCATCGGGTCGGGCACCAGCGGGCGGCTCGCGCTCCAGGAGGCGGCCGAGCTGCCGCCGACGTTCGGCGTGCCGCGGGACTCGTTCGTGGTCATGGCGGCGGGCGACGCGCTGATGGGTCCGACCGCGATCACCTGGAACGAGGACGACCAGCAGGCCGCGCCGGCCCGGCTGGCCGAGCTGGGCATCGGCACCGGGGACGCGGTGCTCGGGCTGGCCGCCAGCGGCACCACCCCGTTCGTCCGGGCCGGGGTGGCGGCCGCCCGCCGGGCGGGGGCGTGGACCTGCGGGATCGCCCACAATCCCGGCGCGCCGCTGCTGGCCGACGGGGAGCTGGGGATCCTGCTGGACACCGGGCCCGAGGTGCTGACCGGGTCGACCCGGCTCAAGGCGGGCACGGCGCAGAAGCTGGCGCTGAACCGGATCACCACCGCGGCCATGGTGGCGGCGGGCCGGGTGGCGGACAACCACATGATCGACCTGACCGGCTCGAACGCCAAGCTGCGGGCCCGGGCCATCCGGATCGTGATGGACCTGGGCGGCCTGGGGGAGCGGGAGGCCAGGCAGCGGCTGGAAGCGGCGGGCTGGTCGGTCCGCGCGGCGCTGGGCTAGTCAGCCGTGCTGGCTGGTCAGCCGTGCTGGCTGGTCAGCGGGGCCAGGCGGCGAAGCGCTCGCGCAGCCGGGCGATGTCGGCCGGGGCAAGCCCGAACGCCGCGAAAACGCCGTCGCCCCACTGGTCCAGCCGCCGGCCCGCGTCGGCGAAGTCGCGCTGGGTCAGGCCGGGGTCCAGCCGCCGGGCGAAGCCGATCATCTGCCTGATGGTGTAGCGGTCCAGCGCGGCGGCGGTGTCCACGTAGTCGCGCGGCTCGGCCCGGCTGGCCAGCGCGGCCACCTTGCCGCCGACGACGTCCTCCAGGTCAAGCACCGGGCCGAGGTCCATGGTCACCGGCTTGCGGGCGCGGTCGAAGTAGGCCATCTGGAGCATCATCTGCTCCCCGCCGGGCCCGGTGACCAGCCACTCGGCCAGCCCCTCGCCCATGCCGTCGAAGATGTCGGCCAGCCCGCCGCTGTCCCGCCGCTCGGTGCGCAGGCCCGCCGCGCGCAGCGCCGCCTCGACCGCGCCGGCCGCGGCCTCCACGCCGCCCTGCTCGTCGCTGAACACGTCGACGTCCTGGGTCGGCCGGTCGATGACCCCGTGGGCCAGCAGCGCGTTGCCGCCGCCGAGCGCGAACCCGTGCGGCGCCGCGACGCCCAGCGCGATGGCCGTGACCTGCTTGTGGAACTCGCTGACGGGCATCAGGCCCGGTCGGCTCAGGCAGCCGAGGCGGCCCGGAGCACCGGGTGCCGGTCCTCCCAGGCCCGCCGCACGCCGCGGGGGAGCCACAGATCGGGCCACAGGGCTACGAGAGTGTCACCGTCGAGGTAGCTGTCCAGGTCCCCTGGCGCGGCGGCCTCGCGCAGCACGATCTGGTACAGCCACCGGCGCATGTCCTGGTCGGCGAGGTCGAACTCGAGGTCCTGGGCGCTCCACGACAGCCACAGCGGCAGCCGGACCGAGCCGGTCACCGGGCCGCGCAGCTCGCTCAATTCGGCGGCCACGCACGCGGCCCGGCCGGGCCGCGCCTGGTAGCGCTCCCGGCTCGTCGCAGCACGCACGGTCGCCATGTGTAAAAGGATAGCCGTTTCCGCGGCCCAGAAACGGTCGTCCTCTCGTCGTCTCGCACCGATCATGCCAGGCTGGTCCCCGTGGACGAGCAGCCGCTCCCCGGGGGGAACGCCGGTGGGGCCGTCCTGGCCGGCGGCACCGTGCGGCGCCCCGCGGGCTCGTGGACGCCCGCGGTGCATGCCCTGCTGCGTCATCTGGAAGCCCGCGGCTTCGCCGGCGCGCCGCGGGTTCTCGGCCTGGACGAGCAGGGCCGCGAGATCCTGACCTACCTGCCCGGCGAGACGGTGGGCACGGCCCGGCCGTGGCCGGACTGGGTGCACTCCGACGAGGCGCTGCGGCAGGTCGGGCGCTGGCTGCGCGGCTACCACGACGCGGTCAGGGATTTCGTCCCGCCGCCGGAGGCCCGGTGGCGGACCTCGCGGCGGCCCTGGCAGCCCGGTTACGTCGTCGGCCACAACGACGCGGCCCCGTACAACGCGGTCTGGCAGTGCGAGGCGGCGGGCGACACCGCCGTCGCCGGCCCGGGCGCGGGAGGCGCGGGCGGGCGGCTGGTGGGCTTCTTCGACTGGGACTTCGCCGCGCCGTGCCCGCCGATGTGGGACCTGGCTTTCGTGGTGTTCTGCTGGGTGCCGTTCCACGCCCGCGACGTGATGAAGTCCGAGGGGTTCACGGGGTTCGCCGACCGGCCCCGGCGGCTGCGGCTGCTGCTCGACGCCTATGGCTATAAAGGGTCCACACCGGACATCCTGGCGGCCGTGCGATCGCGGATCACCGACATCGCGGCCAGCCTGCGGGAGCTGGCCGCGGGCGGCGACCCGCTGTTCGCCCGGCTGGTGCGCGAAGGGGTCGTCGACGGGCTCGACCGGGCGATCTCGGAACTCCCGGCCACCGCGGAGGAGTTCGAGAACCTGGGTCGCTGACCTGGCACCCGGACCTGATAACAGCAAGAAGCGTGGCTGCGAGACGGGCGCCTGACCCGGACACGGCCAGGCGCCCGTCAAGAGACGGCTACTGGATGGGCGGGGGGCTGAAGGTGTCCCACTCGGAGTACCTGCCGTTGAGCACGGTGTCCAGGATGATGGAAGCGCCCTTGTCGAGGGTCCGCGTCTCCAGGTAGAACGGCGAGCTCCCGCCGTTGTCGTTGCAGGAGGCGATGGACACCAGGCGCGTGTCCTCGCTGTTGCTGGTGCCTGCCACGAAGTCGCATGCGGCGCCGGGGCTGCCCAGGACCGGGTTGTCAGGGGCGCTGGCATTGACCCGGACGCAGCGGTTCTGGTTGTTGTTGTTGAACAGCTCGATGATCTGGT
>JBOHCO010001684.1:0-1652 GCA_050698895.1 Streptosporangiaceae bacterium | reverse complement strand
CGCCGGCAAGCCGGCCTGACCGCGGACCCCTTTGTTAATGGAAATGGTGGGCATGCGCGAGATCTACCTGACGTACCTGAACCGGGCGGACGTCGAGGCCGCCGCGCTGAGCGATGGCGAGATCCTGGCCGCGATCGAGGCCAGCCTGGCGATGCAGGGGCGGGGCGAGACGGTCATCGAGCCGCGCACCCACCTGGAGCCGAGGTCCGGCGTGGCCGGGCACTTCAACGTGCTGCGGGGCTGGATCGGCGGCGGGCTCGACGTGGCGGGCGTGAAGGTGATCGGGGACTTCGTCGAGAACTACCGCCAGGACCTGCCCTCAGAGCTGGGCCTGCTGTGCCTGTTCGACCCCCGGACCGGCGCCCCGGTCGCGGTGCTGGACGGCAGCGGCATTACCGAGGTGCGCACCGGCGCGATGACGGCGGTGGGCGCGAAGTACCTGGCCCGGCCCGGCGCCAGGACGCTTGGTCATGTCGGGGCCCGCGGCAGCGCCTACTGGAACGTGCGGCTGCTGGACTCGCTGTTTGACTTCGAGGTGATCCGGGTCCACTCGCGGCGGCCCGCCAGCCGGGCCGACTTCGCCCGCCGGCTGTCGCGCGACCTCGGCAAGGAGGTCATCGCGACGGACGACTGGCGGTCCTGCGTCCAGGACGCCGACATCGTCGTGGAGGCATCCCGCCTCACCGCGCCGCAGCCGCTGCTGCGGACCGAGTGGATCAAGCCGGGCGCCCTGGTGATTCCGTACGGGACGATGAGCGCGGTGGAGCTGTCCCTCACCGACATCATGTCGAAGGTCGTGGTGGATGACTGGGGCCAGTGCGCGACCGGCAAGTTCGGCGCGCTGCGCGCGCATGTCGAGGCGGGCAGGCTGACCGAGGACGTGCTGCACGCCGAGCTCGGGCAGATCGTCGCCGGGCTGCGGCCGGGCCGGGAAAGCGACGAGGAGACGATCTTGTTCTGGCACCGCGGCCTGGCGCTCTCGGACATCGCCCTGGGCCACGCGATCCTGGCTAAGGCCGCGTCGGAGGGCGTCGGGCAGCGGCTCCGCTACGCCTGACCGGCCGGGGCTACGGCTTCCGCCCGACTCCGGCGTAAATAGCGAGGTCGCGGGCGTTGCCCAGGTCCCCGGTACCGGGCCGCCACCGGTGCACCTGCACCACACCGGGCTCGACCAGGTCCAGGCCCGCGAAGAACCGGCTGACCTCGGCGTGCGTGCGCGCCGCGACCGGGGCGGCGGCCTGCTCGTTGTACCGCTGCACTCCCTCGGCCACCTCGACGGCGGCGACGTCGCCCGCGATCTGCGTGATGGCCAGGTAACTGCCCGGCGGCACGGCGTCCATGAGCCGGGCGATGATCTTGCCGGGCTCGTCCTGGTCGGGAATTCCCTGCAGGATCCCGAGCAGCATGAGCGCGACCGGCTGCCCGAAGTCCAGGACGCCGGCCGCCCGGCCCAGGATCGTGCCGATAGCGCGCAGATCGGCGTCGATGTACTCGGTCGCGCCCTCCGGGCTGCTGGTCAGCAGGGCCCGGGCGTGGCTGAGCACGATCGGGTCGTTGTCCACGTACACCACCCGCGACTGCGGCGCCGCCGCCTGGGCGACCTGGTGGGTGTTGCTCGCCGACGGCAGCCCGGTCCCGATGTCCAGGAACTG
>JBOHCO010001683.1:0-2664 GCA_050698895.1 Streptosporangiaceae bacterium | reverse complement strand
CCGGCTCGGCCGTTGGCACCGCCCTGGCGCTGCCGCGGCCGCCCTTTCCGCCCTGGGACCTGGGCACGCTGCCGCCCAGCAGCGGCGTGTCGTAGGGCCGCTCGTGGTCGCCGGCCTCCAGGGCCGCCACCCGCCGGGACTTGCCCCTGGGCAGCTGCGGCCGGTCACCGGCCTCGTCGTCGCCGGCCAGCTCGTCCGGGTCCAGGTCGGTCTCGTCCTGATCGGTCCGGCCCCACATGAACCCGTGCAGGTCGGCCAGCCGGCCCGGCAGCTGGTGCAGCGGGGTGCCGGTGATCACCAGCAGCCCGAAGCCGGTCACCGCGGCCAGCACCGGCGCCGCCGCCCACTTGGTCACCAGGTGCACCAGCGGCGCCGAGGCCAGGTAGCCCACCACGCCGCCCGCGGCCCGCATGGCCGCCCCGCCGTCGGCCGGGCCCGGGGTGCCGTCGGCGATGTGCACCAGGCCGAGCGCGCCGACCAGCAGCGCCGTCCAGCCGATCACCATGCGGCCGGTGTCCGCGTTGCGGTCCGGGTGGCGCAGGAACCGCACCCCCAGCAGCACCAGCAGGATCGGGATGGTCCACGCGCCGGACCCGAACGCGCCGTGCAGCAGCGACGTCAGCGGCTTGCCGATCAGGCCCAGGTGCCACCAGATGGCCGCGGCGGTGATGATGGCCCCGCAGAGCGCCACCAGCCCCAGCCCGTCGCGCCGGTGCGCCGGGTCCAGGTCGCGGGCGTGCTGACCGTAGCCCCTGGCCGCCGCGCCCAGGGTGTGGGCCAGCGCCATCCAGATCCCGCCGAGCACCGCCACCAGCCAGCTCAGCAGGATCATCAGCGGATTGGACGACGGCGGCCGCCGGGCCGCGCCGGCCCGCGACCGCGACTTGCCGCCGGAGCGGCGGTAGGGCGAGGCCGTCCCCGACTTGCTGGCGCTGGTCCTGGTGCGGGAGGAAGCAGTACGCGAGGAACCGGTGCGCGGCGAGCCCGTACGCGAGGAGCTGCTGCGCGGGGAGCCAGCCCGTGATGAAGAGGAAGAAGTCCGCGAGGCACTCGTGCGCGACCCGCCGCTCGCCTGACCGCTGCGGCTCGAGCGCGAGCTACTGCTGCGCGCGGATGGGGCGCTCCTGGGCGCACGAGTCGCCATGATGCCCAACGGTAGCCAGCGGAACTCTCAGCTCAAAGCATCCCAGGCCGTACCGCGTGTCGCCCGGGCCCCCGCCAGCCCGACCGCCAGCAGCCGGCCGCCAGCCCACCCCACCCCACGCGCCACCCCAGGCCGCCCGCCCGCGGCGCCACTCCCCGGGCCGCCCGCCCGCGGGCTCTGGGCGGCGGCCAGCCGGCTCTGAACAGCATGGCTGGGCCGCCGGTGCTGCTAGAACAGCACCAGAGGCCCAGCCATGACGCTGCCGACCCAGTCAGCGCGCCCGGACCGCCGCACCATCCGAGTCATCCGCACCACCGTTACCCCCGGCAGCATCCGCACCAACGAGTGATCTTGATGCGCGGCGGCGCTCACGGCTCAGCGACGCGACTGGGCCAACCACGTCGCTAGAACAACGTGAGAGGGCCATTCACGTCGCTGTGAACCGGGCCGGTGGTCAGACAGCCGCGGTCGCGTCGGCTGCTGGGGCGGGGTCCGGGGTCGCGGCGGGTGAGGCGGGGGCGGCGGCCGATGGGGCGGTGGACGGCGCGGGGGCGGTGGAGCCGCGGACGACCAGTTCGGGCTCGAAGAGGAGTTCCTCGGGGTAGACCGCCATGCTCTCCATCTGGTTGACCAGCAGGGCCACGGCGGCCTTGCCCATGGACTCGATGGGCTGGCGGACGGTGGTCAGCGGCGGGTCGGTGCAGTTCATGAACGCGGAGTCGTCGTAGCCGACCACGGACACGTCGCCGGGCACCGACAGGCCGGCCCGGCGCACGGCCCGGATCGCGCCCAGGGCCAGCACGTCGCTGCCGCAGATGACGCCGGTCACGCCGTGGCGCAGCAGGCGGGTCGTGGCGGCCTGGCCGCCTTCCAGGGAGAACAGCGCGTGCTCGACGGGGGCCACCTCCAGGCCGGCGCGCTGCGCGTGCTCGGTGAAGGCGGCCAGCTTGCGCCGGGACGGCACGTGGTCCTCGGGCCCGACGACCAGGCCGATGCGCTGGTGCCCGAGCGAGGCGAGGTGCCGGAAGGCCTGGGCCGCGGCGGTCATGTCGTCAGTGGACACGCAGGGAAAGTCCAGGTTGTCGATCTGGGGCGCCGCGTTGAGCAGCACGACGGGGATGCCACGGCTGTGCAGCAGCCGGTAGTGATCGTGCGGGGCGGCCAGCTCGGCGAAGTGGCCGCCGGTGAACACGACACCGGACACGTGCTGCTCCAGCAGCATGCCGACGTAGTCGGCCTCGGACAGCCCGCCCGCGGAGCGGGTGCACAGCACCGGGGTGAAGCCGCGCTGGGCCAGCGGGCCGCCGATGACCTCGGCCAGCGCCGGGAAGACCGGGTTCTGCAGCTCGGGCAGGACCAGGCCGACCAGCCGGGCCCGCTCGCCGCGCAGCTGGGTCGGGCGCTCGTAGCCGAGCACGTCCAGCGCCGCGAGCACGGCCTCCCTGGTGGCGTCGGAGACCCCGGCCTTGCCGTTCAGCACCCGGCTCACGGTGGCCTCGCTGACGCCGACCTTCTTGGCG
>JBOHCO010001682.1:0-1985 GCA_050698895.1 Streptosporangiaceae bacterium | reverse complement strand
CCGCCGCGCTGCTGATCCGGCCCGACGGCTACGTGGCCTGGGCCGGAACACCGGTCCCGCCCGGCTCGCCGGACCCGCCCGGCTCGCCGGACCCGCTCGGCGGCCTGCCCGCCGCGCTGGCCGCCTGGTTCGGCCCGCCCGGCGCCGCTGGATGAGGTCAAGCAGGCGGCGGCGCCACGGGCGAGGGCTCAGAAGTCGTCGTCGAAGCCCACCGTGCCGCTGACCCCGACCTGATAGGCCGAGACCCGGCGCTCGAAGAAGTTGGACAGCTCCTGCACGTCCTGCAGCTCCATGAACGCCAGCGGGCTGGCCGACCCGTAGCGCGGCGCCAGGCCGAGCTGAGCCAGCCGCCGGTCGGCCACGTGCTCCAGGTACTGGCGCATCGCGTCCAGCGACAGTCCCGGCACGCCCTGGCCGAGCAGGTCCTCGGCGAACTGGACCTCGCACTCCACCGCCTCGGCCAGCATGTCGCTAACCTGCCGGGCCAGCTCGTCGTCGAACAGCTCCGGCTCCTCCGCCCGGACCGTCTCCACCACGTCGAACGCGAACGCCATGTGCATGGACTCGTCGCGGAACACCCAGTTGGTGCCCGAGGCCAGGCCGTTGAGCAGGCCGCGGGAGCGCAGGAAGTACACGTAGGCGAACGCGCCGTAGAAGAACAGTCCCTCGATGCAGGCGGCGAAGCAGATCAGGTTGAGCAGGAATGCCCGCCGGTCGGCGGCGGTGCGCAGCTCGCGCAGCTCGAACACCGAGTCGATCCAGCGGAAGCAGAACTCGGCCTTGCGCCGGATCGAGGGAATGCTCTCCACCGCCGCGAAGGCCCCGGCCCGCTCGGCCTCGTCCCGTACGTAGGTGTCCAGCAGGGTCAGGTAGAACTGGACATGCACCGCCTCCTCGAACAGCTGCCGGGACAGGTACAGCCGGCCCTCGGGGGAATTGACGTGCTGGTACAGGTTGAGGACCAGGTTATTGGCCACGATCGTGTCGCCGGTGGCGAAGAACGCCACCAGCCGGCTGACCAGGTGCCGCTCGGCCGGGGTGAGCCGGGCCAGGTCGGCCAGGTCCGAGTGCAGGTCCACCTCCTCCACGGTCCAGGTGTTGCGGATCGCATCCCGGAACCGGTCGTAGAAGTGCGGGTAGCGCATCGGCCGCAGGGTCAGGTCCAGCCCGGGGTCCAGCAGCAGCGGCCCGGCCGGGGCGGATGGCGGGGTCGGCATCACTGGCACGCCTCGCAGGTCTCCGGGTTCTCCAGCGAGCAGCTAGCGGCCGCCTCAGCTGGAAGATCATTATCAATACGATTAACAGCCACGGTCGCCTGGGCTATCCGCGTCGCAGATCGGGAGCGCAGGTAATAGGTGGTCTTGAGCCCCGATTTCCAGGCGTGCATATACATCGAGGACAGCTTGCCGATCGTCGGCGCGGCCTGGAACAGGTTCAGCGACTGGCTCTGGTCGATGAACGGCGCACGGGCTGCGGCCAGGTCGATCAGCGCCCGCTGCGGCAGCTCCCAGGCCGTGCGGAACAGCTCGCGGGTCTCGGCCGGCAGCTCGGTCAGGCCCTGCACCGAGCCGTCCGCCCGCTTGATCGCGTCGCGGGTCTGCTCGGTCCATAGCCCGTGCGCCTTGAGCTCCGCCACCAGCGCCGTGTTCACCTGGAGGAACTCGCCGGACATCGTCTCGCGCTTGAACAGGTTGGACACCTGCGGCTCAATGCACTCGTAGCACCCCGCGATGGAGGCGATCGTGGCCGTCGGGGCGATGGCGATCAGCAGAGAGTTGCGCAGCCCGGTGGCCGCCACCCGCTCCTGCAGCGCCGCCCAGCGCTCCGCCTGCGATCCGGCCACCCCCCACAAGTCGGTCCGCCAGGTGCCGGGCCAGGTTGACCGAGCCCAGGTTGCACACGGCCGTCTCCGCGTCGCTGGTGACCTCGATGATCTCGGTGCACAGGTTGGACAGGTGCACCACCGCCCCGGCGGCGCCGGCCTG
>JBOHCO010001681.1:0-10973 GCA_050698895.1 Streptosporangiaceae bacterium | reverse complement strand
CCGCCGGCATGCGCGCCGGCCGGCTCGTCGCTGTCGGGGCGGGTGCCCGCGGCGTGCGCGCCGGCGGCATGGGCGCCGCCGGTAACGGAATCGGCGGGCTGACCGCTAGAAGACTGAGCCTCCGCGGACTGAGCCTCCGCGGACTGAGCCTCCGCAGACGGAGCGCTCGCGGACTGTGCGCCGCCCGCCTGGACCCGGCCGTCGTGAGCCCCGCCACCGCCGCCGTGGTCGGCGCCGTGGCCCTGGCCGGGATCGCCGGCCGCGAGGACGTCATCGGGCTCGGGGGCGGGCATGGCGGCGCCGCCCGTGCCGCCCGCCGACACCGGCACAGTGCTCGCGCCCTGTCCCTCAGTCATGCTCCCGGGCCTCCTGCCCAGTTGGGACGCCCCGTCCGCCGCTCCTACCAGGTTCAACTTCCGTGCGCCGGCCCAGCTGCGCCGGCTCTCCGCCCCTAGCCGCCGCTCTGCCCGGTTCCTGTGCTGCCGACGTCGCCCTAGCCCGCCAAGCTCGCCGGCCCGGTGCTCAGGTGGCGACAGTATCCGGTATCCGGCCTTGGGGCTATTGTGCGCCGCGAGGGAAGATTACCCGCAGCGACTGCTCAATCAGGGGCTGTCGGGCGAGTAACAAGTGACTCATTCGGGCTAGTTCGCCGGAATCGCGCCCCCGGCACCCGCCGGCGCCGCCGACCGGGGGGGTCAGCGACCGGATCCGGGCTCATCCGCGGCCGGCCGCCCAGTCGCCCTCGACCAGGCCCGGAGGCACGCCTGCTGCCCAGCCCGGCTGCGATCCGCCGCTGGCCGGGGCCAGCAGGGCGCTGAGGGCCGCGACCGCCACCGCCGGGCCGCCTTTCTCCGACACGTTGCTGACCGACCGCAGGCCACTGGCCCGCAGGGCGTCCTTGGCCTCGGCCGCGCCGACGAAACCGACCGGCAGCCCGACCACGAACGCGGCCTCCACGCGCCGGGCGAGAATCTCCTGAAGGGCCTCGGCCGTGCCGCCGACCACCCAGACCGCGCCGGGGCCGGCCTCGCCGAACGCCAGCCGGACCGCGGCCGCCGCCGGGCTGATCGCGGCCGTCCTGGCCAGCCGGGCGGTCAGCGGCTCACCGATCTTGGAGATCACCGGGCAGTTGGTGATCCCGGCCGCCACCATGGCCGAGTCCGCGATCACCGGGGCTCCCGCGGCCAGCGCCGCGACCCCGGCCGCGAGCGAGTCCTCGTCGCAGACCAGGTCGGTGAAGTAGTCGAAGTCGGCGCTGGCCTGAATGACCCGCTCGGTGACATCGCGGCTGAACCGGGGCAGCCGGGAGAGATCTATTCGAGACCGCACGATGCGGTACGACTCCTCCTCGGCGGCCCGCGGGTCGGACGGCGCCCAGCCCGGCTCGGTCACAGCGAAGTCACCTCCTCCCCCCGGCACCACAAACCCCCTGAGACGTGCTCCGGCCGGGAAGCCTCCCCGGCGTGCAGCCTCCCAGCATGGCATAGCGAGCCCCGCCAAGACCGGCGTAATCGGCAGGATAGGGCTGCCCCGACACGCCCTGGAAGCGTTGCGTCGCTGGATACGGGCCATAGTTGGTTCGCTTGCCTAAGTACATCGATACACTGGCGTGGCGTCCCCCGGTTCGGGTGCGCGCACCTGATGGAGCGGCCCGCGGCGTAGCGGCGCGGCCAGCGAGCAGACGGTGGCGGCCAGCGGGCCAGATCACGGCCGCCGGGCGACTTCTGGGCGACGGCCAGACAGAACCCGCCAAACCCAGATATAAATCTTGGCCAGCGCTACATCATGCGGAAACATCATGCGGAAACGGAGCTGCGGTGGGCGACAGCCATCGTCGCCGGGTCGGTCTGACCTGGGGGACCTTGCGGTCCGGCTACGTTTACCTGCCGGGCGCCGGGGAGATTGACTTTCTCAGGCCACGGCTCTCGCGGGGGGCCCGCGATGGCCATGACGCAGCGGCTGGATGGCTCGGTAGCCGGCCTCGTGAGCTGCGGCAAGATTCGCTCAGCACATCCCGGCTCGGCCGGGCGGGCAGCCAGCGACCCTGGCCGGCGGCCCACCGGCACGTTCGATTGGTGACCAACCGGAGCACGACCTCAAGTCGGGCCTGGCCGACAGCGGGGCCCGAATTCGCGGAGGCAGCGTAGTGACAGTAAGCAAGGCAGACGACAACGCCGTTGACAGCGCGGCTTCCCGCGCTTTCGTCGACCAGTACGGCAAGCGGGCCACGGAGCTGCCGCCGCTGGCGATCGTGATCGCCGCCTACAACGAGGAGGGCGCGATCGGGCCCGTCGTCGAGGCCCTTCCCTCGGTCATCTCCGGCCTGGAGGTGGCCAAGGTCGTCGTGTCGGACGGCTCGGTCGACTCCACCGTCAAGGACGCCGAGGCAGCCGGGGCGCTGGTCTGCGACGTGCCGGTGAATCGCGGCCAGGGCGCCGCGCTGCGCCTGGGTTACCGCCTGGCCCGCGAGGGCGGGGCCAAGTACATCGTCACCACGGACGCTGACGGCCAGTACAACCCGTCCGAGATCGAGGCGCTGATGGCGCCGATCCTGGCCGGCCAGGCCGACTTCGTGACCGGCTCCCGGACGATGGGCAGCGAGGAGACCAAGGACCCGGTGCGCAAGCTCGGCGTCCGGGTCTTCGCGATCGTCATCAGCGCGCTGACCGGGCAGAAGATCAGCGACACCACGTTCGGGCTGCGGGCGATGCGCTCCGAGGTGACCGGCGCGGTGCTGCTAGAGCAGCCTCAGTACCAGGCCGCCGAGCTGCTCATCGGCGTGATCACCCACGGGTACAAGGTGGTCGAGGTCCCGGCGACGATTCACAAGCGCCAGGTCGGCCACAGCAAGAAGGGCCACAACACGACCTACGCCCTGCACTTCATCGGCGTGATCTGCCGGACCTGGCTGCGCGAGCGTCAGCGCCGCGCCCGGGGCTGACCGCCCAGTTCCATCGGGGCCGGCGCCGGCTCGTCGTCGGCCGGACGGCCGGTCCCGCCCGGCCGGGCCGCCTGCTCCTCGGCCTCAGCCAGCTGCTGGCTCGGGCTGAGGACCTGGGCGGCCTTCGCCTTGTTGCCGTGGCTCGCGAACAGCACGTAGTGGAAGATCATGAAGCGGGCCACGAAGGTAAAGCAGTTGGCCAGGAAGTACGCTCCGTTGATCACCGCGACGTGCTCGATGCCGGTGTGTCCCATGTGCCGGGACCAGATGCTCGCCTCGTGGCTGACGAACGACAGGAAGCTCCACGCGGCGATCGACACGATCCAGAACGGCAGCGTCTCGCGGAGCAGGTCGGGGCGCCCCTTGCGTTCCCACGCCCAGCGGCTCAGCACGTAGCTGACGCCCGCGCCCACGATGGAGGCCACGAACGCGGCGACGCCGGCCGTGACGTGCCAGATGCCGACCAGCGCCGCCAGGGTGATCTGGCTTGAGGCCAGTGCCGCCAGCGACACCGGCACAAACCGCAGGAACCGCTTGCCCGGCTCGCTCTGGAGCTTGCGCCGGAGCGGCCCGGGAACCAGGTCCCATGCGGCGTAGCCGATCTTGCTATGAGCTCCAGCCATGGAAGTCCCCACTAAGAGCGTTTTCGGGTCAGTGAGACACGTATACAGTACGGGAATCCTGGCCACGGCTTGGCCGGGATCCTCATATGCCCTGCCCTGGTTCCGCCACCTGAATCGCGGCAAGCGCGAGCCCGCGACGGCGCGGCGGGCCAGGTAGGAGTATGCGCCAGGCTGAGTTCGCCCGCCTCATGTTCTCGTATTTCCGCGACTGACGCAGGCCGCGCGGTCACCGGAGGTGTCCGCCAAGGGACTGCGGCACCTGCCACCGGGCACCCGACGAGGACGCTGCCCACAAGCCGCCATGTACCCCCTTCCAGAACACCTCGAACGGCCCTCCGCCCATTCCGGCGGCCGCGAATGGCACGGACCCGAGCCTGCGGGTGGAGACCCGGGCCGCCGGATGCCAGCGCCCGCCGGAGCGGTAGCCCAGTTCCCACAGGCGGCCGCGGCGGCCGCGGAAGAACACCCGCGCGGTGTTCTGCGCGGCGACCGGCCACGGGGCACCGCTGATCACGCCGCCCAGGTCGCGCGGGGCCCGGGCCGGGTGACCGGGGCCCAGGAACGCCGACCAGACGTGGTGCGGGCTGGTCGAGCCCCGCCAGACCACGTCGATGGCCCCGCTGGGCAGCGCCGTGGCCCGCGGGGCGCCGCCCATCGGGCCCATGCCCAGGCTGGCGGGACGGGCCCAGCCCTGGCCCAGGCGGCGCGTGACGCGCCACAGAGTCCGGCCGGGGCCCGCGCCCTCCCAGAAGACCTGGACCACGCCGTAGCGGTTCTCGACCGGCGCCGGCTCCCCGTCCAGGTGCCCGCCCAGGCTCTGCGGGCCGCTCCAGCCCCGGCCGGGGGTGTACTGGCCGTGCCACAGGTGATTGTCGGCCGAGCCCTTCCAGAACACGTCGATGACCCCGTTGGGCTGGGCGACGGCCCGCGGCGCGCTGCCCAGGGCCCCCATCAGCACGATCCGCTGGGGCCGCGGCCAGCGGTCGCCGACCCGGCGCACCAGCCACAGGGAGCCGCCCCGGCCCCGGTAGAACACGTCGAGCACGTTGCTGCCCACCGCCACCACCGAGGGCTGGCCGGTGAGATCGCCGCCCATGTCCACCGCGGGCTGCCAGCGGCCGTGCCGGGCGCGGGCCTGGCGCCACAGGTGATGGTCGGCGCCCTCGTAGAAGACCGCGGACGACTCGGCGGCCTGGCTGCCCTCCATGGTCCCGCCCGGCACGGCCAGGCTGATGTCGATGTAGTCCTCGTCCACGTCGATGGTCGCGCCGCCGTAGGTCTGGGTGTCATTGCCGCTGAACTGGTGCAGGCGGTGATTAAGCGGCCACGCCTTCCGCTGATAGACGCTGTCGGACACGTTCCGGGAGCCATTCCACAATGCGTCATAGATGGCATCGGGCATGGCATAGGCGCCTCGCCCGTATTGCCGGGACAGGTCAATGATTCCCGACCGGGAACTGCTGTAGACGCCCGACAGGTAATTCAGCCGGTGCAGCGCCATGGTCCAGGCGGAAAGGAATCGAAGTGCCGCCCCCGTCGCCCGGGCCGGATATGCCTCCATGTCGTAGTAGATCGGCGTGCGCGGGCCGAAGCCCAGGCGCTGGGCCTGCGCGACGGCGTCCGCGGCGGCCCTGGCTCCCTGGGCGGCCGCCTGGCTCAGCTCGCCGAATGCGGCCTGCGGGCCGGCGTACATGGGGAAGAACTTCCACCCCGCGCCCGCCTCGCGGCGCACCCAGCCCGCCGTGAGGTTGCTCTGGTCGCAGGCCCGGTCCGAGCCCCCTATATAGATGCCGACCGCGCGGTAGGGCGAGTGCCGCCGCCACTGCCGCATGTAGCGGGCGCTGGGCGCCGCGCAGGAGTCGAAGCCCAGCCCCCGGAAGTTGGCCACGTCGGCGGGCAAGGTAGGCCGCCGCACGGGTACGGCCCTGGCCGGCGCCGGGCCAGCCTGCCGGGCCAGCCTGCTGGCCGTGGCGGTCAGCACGGCCGCCTGGCCGGGGGCGGCCGGCGCCGGGCTGGCGGGCTGGCCCGCGGCGGACGTGCCCTCGGCCGCGTCCACCAGCGCCGGGTTGGGCAGCTCGATCTGCGGCGCGGGCAGGTCAGCCCGGCTCAGCATGGTGTAGATGACGTTGGGGTCGCGGTCGAAGGTCGCGCTGATCCGGACCCGCGGCGCGGTCGCCGTGATCTGGCGCGACACCGGGTTCTCCGTCGCGGAGCGCCGCGCCGACGCCGGGCCGGTCTGGATCACGACCGACTCGGTGGTCCCGAACAGCCAGCTCGGGCAGGACTGGTCCGGGCCCGGCCCGCCCAGGTACACGGCGTGCTGGTCGAACCGCACGCAGGTGTGCGGGTGCAGCGCCTCGTCGATGACCGGCCAGGACGCGGGCACGTCGAAGGTGTAGCCCTGGTACAGCACCTGCTTGAGGCTCGCGGCCGGCCCGGCCGCGGCCGGGCCGGCGCCCGCGGCCACCATGAGCCCGCCGGCCAGCAGGCTGGCGGTCAGGGCGGACGCGTGACGCGTGATCCGGGACCGCCGTAAAGCGCGCATGCAGCAGCGCATGACTCGCGTAAACCTCCCCCGTTATGCGTCCAGTCCCCCGACAGGACGCTTAACACCGCGACAGTGGTTATTACCTGCTGCTGGCCATTCGGCCGCGGTGTTATGAGAATTCAGGTTAGTTGGCGGCCACGTCATGAATCGGCCCGACGCGCCGGCCATGGCCTTATTCAGCGGGCAAAAGGGCGCCCATGGGAGTTACCCGGCGGCGGTCAGCCGCCGGGTCACGAGTGGCCGGGAGAACCTTGTTAGGGGATATGGAAAGGCCGGACGCGAGGCAGCCGCGGCTAACTGACCGCGGCGCCGGCGCGGGAGGCCTTGGCGGCCACCGCCAGCTGCACTCGGCGGCGCAGCATGACGCGCTCGGCCAGGGTCCACCAGGTCGTGGTCAGCAGGTAGAGCCCGGCGGCCAGGGGGACGAACATCGCGATGATCACGGTGGTGAACGGGATGAGCCTGGTCACGGCGGACAGGGCCCGGTTCTGGGCGGCCGGGCCGTCGGCCTGGGTGGCCTTGGAGGCGGCCTTGGAGGTGGCGACGGTGGACGCGGCGACGGTGGACCGGGCGGCGGCGGTGGCCTGGCTGGCCAGCCGGACGGACAGCCAGCCGCCCAGGCCGATCAGCGCGAACAGGCCGAGACAGACCAGGCCGTGCGCGGTGAGCGGGCCCGCGGCCAGCCAGCTGGAGCCGAGCGGCGCGCCGAGCAGGTGGTGGGCCAGCAGCCGGTTGGGCTGACCGCCGACGGAGTGGGACAGGAACAGCCGGTACACCACGCTGAAGAACGGCAGCTGGATCAGCAGCGGCAGGCAGCCGAGCAGTAGCCCGCTGCCTTCGCGCTGGTAGAAGGCGGCCAGCTCGCGCTGGAGCCGGTCGGGCTGGCTGGCGTAACGCCGGCGCAGCTCGGCGATCTGGGGCTGGAGCCGGGCCTGGGCGGCCTGGCCGCGCAGGCCGTAGTAGCTGAGCGGGAGCAGCAGCAGGCGGACGGCCAGGGTGAACGCGACGATGGCCGCGGCGGCCGCGAGGGAGCCGGCCACCGGCGCGAACGCGGTGGCCAGCGTGGTGACGAGGTGATAGGCGACGCTGATGCCAGCGTCGAGGAATCCGAGCATGGGAAGCACCCTCCAGCGGGTCGGGACGACGGGAACGGCTGGAGGCGGCCGGCTGAGACGCCGCAGCCCGGCAGCGGCCCGGCGCGGCGCCGCGAGCACGGGCTCGGGGCGCGCGTCAGCGCGGGACGTGCGCGGGGGAACTCAGGCGGAGGTCAGGCGGCCGCCAGGACCGCCTGTCCGGGTGCTCGGGGCCGCGGGCGGCCAGCGGCATCGGGATCCCGCTGCCGCTGGAACGCGGCTGACCAGGCCTTCTCGCGCAGGGCCACGACACGGCCGGTGAGCGGGCCGGCGAGAGCCGCGAGGCTGGCCCGGAAGGCCAGCAGCGCGACGGCCATGCCGACGAGCGCGAAGGCGGTGAGGGCGAGCAGATCACGCGGGCTGGCCAGGGCCAGCCCGAGCCCGCAGGCGTACGCGACAAGCTGCATCAGCTGGGCGCGGAGGCTGGGACGCACGGCGGCTCCCCTTCGGGGCGCCGCCGGGGCGGCGGCGCAGTGTTCTGCAGTCGAGACTACCGCTGCTCGCGGCGGCGAGTCAGCAGCCCGGCGCCGACGCCGATCGCGAACCCGGCCACCACGTCGGACGGGTAGTGCACGCCGGTGACCACCCGTGATGCGCCCACGGCGGCGGCCATGGCGCCGATGGGCACGGCCAGCGCGGGCATCTCCAGCGCGGTGCCGGTGGCGAACGCGGCGGCCGACGCGGCGTGGCCCGAGGGGAAGGAGGTGGTGTGCGGGTCGCGGGACAGCCGGCGGGCCTCCGGGATCTCGGCGGCGGGCCGGGCCCGGCCGGCCAGGCCCTTGCCGATGACGTTGCTGACGGTGCTGGCCACGGCCACGCTGGCCACCCCCCGTACCGCGGCCCGGCGGGCCCGCTTGCTGCCGGTGAGCGCGAGGGTGGCCGCGATGCTGAGCCACAGCACGCTGTGGTTCGCGGCCTGGCTGAGCCGCGGCATGGACTCATCGAGGGCGGGCGACTGGATGGCGGAGATCCGGGCCATGATCTTCCGGTCGGTGGCCCCGACCCGCCCGCGCAGCGGCAGCCGGAAGCCCGCCCTGGCGCTCGTGCTGGTGCTGCTCATCGCGGTGATCATCCCCCGGGTGGCGGCCCTTATCCGTATGGCGGGTCAGCCGCTGCCGGCGATGGCGATCAGGGCGACCGAGGCGGCGGCCAGGCCCAGGCCGGCGACCCGGATCTTGGTGATCCGCTCGCCCAGCAGGAGCCGGGCCAGCAAGATCGTCGAGGCCGGGTAGAGCGAGGTGATCACCGCCGTCACGGCCAGCAGGCCCGCGTGGGTGGCCACGAAGTAGCACAGCGTCCCGCCCGCCCCGGTCACCCCGGTCACCACGGCCAGCCAGCCCGCCCGCCGGTGCGGCAGCCGCAGCTGGCCCCGGGCGGCACCGAGCACGCAGACGAACGCCAGCCCGGCCAGTTGGGCGATCACGGCGGGCCACAGGTCGCTGCCCGAACCGGCCCGGTTGAGGCCGATGAACAGCACCCCGAACCCGGCCCCGGCCACCAGGCCGTACAGCCCCCCGGCCAGCTGCCGCCCGGATCTGGCCGGAGCCCCGGTGCAGGCCGGGACCTCGGTGCTGGCCGGGACCTCGGTGCTGGCCGGAGCCTCGGTGCTGGCCTCGGTGCTGGCCGGGGAGCCTGGGGTGGCCGAGACGGCGACGATGGCGGGCAGCGCCAGGGCGATCCCGGCCAGGGCCAGACCGCCGGGGTGCTCGCCGAACAGGAGGCCCGCCAGCACCGAGAACGCGGCCGTCGCGACGGCGCTGAGCGGTGCGGCCACGCTGAACGCGGCGTGACGGAAGCCCAGGTACAGGGCCATGGCTCCGCCAATGCCGCCTATCCCGGCGGCCACCGCCCAGGCCACCGAGGCGGTCGATGGTGTCCCCGTGCTCACCCACGGCACCACGAGCAGCATGAGCAGAACGCTGGCCGCCTCGGCGACGAAGGTCACCCGGATCACGCTGGCCTCACGGGACGCCAGGCCGGCGGCGAAGTCCGAGCCGCCGTAGCCGAGGGCCGAGGCCAGCGCCAAGAGGATGGCTAGCACGCCGGAGCCGCCGCCGGGCTCGGGAAAGAACGGTCCACTATGCCGCGGGCAGGCGGTGCGGGGGGCATGCGGGGGTCGTCCCCCCTGGGCGGCACGGTCATGGACCGACCCTAAGCGGGATCTCCCCCGACCAGCCAGATGATTAGTTTCCGTTCGGCAAGTACTCTGCCTGTGCAGGCGGCGGGAGGGGTGACAGGGCGGGTATGCGGGTCGGGCAGATCGTCATTGACGTTGCGCCGCTGCGGGAGAGCCGCGATTTCCGCTGGCTGTTCGCGGGCCGGTTCGTCTCCAACGCGGGTAACGCGGTCGCGGTCACGGCGGCCAACTGGCAGGTCTTCGGGCTGACCCACTCCTCACTGGCGGTCGGCCTGCTGACCCTGGCCGACAGCGCGGGCATGCTGGTCGGACTGCTGGCGGGCGGCATGCTGGCCGACCGGCATGACCGGCGCAAGCTGCTGATCGCGGTCCGGCTGCCGCAGGCCCTGCTGTCGCTGCTCATGCTGGTCAACAGCGTGCTGCCGCACCCGGGGCTGTGGCCGATCTACGCGCTGACGCTGGGCATCGGCCTGCTGTCCGGGCTGGGCAGCCCGGCCGCCACCGCCGTGGTGCCCGCGCTGGTGGGCCCGCGCCAGCTGGCGGCGGCGGTCGCACTGAACTCGGTGGGCGGCCAGCTCGGCAACCTGGTCGGCCCGGCGTTCGGCGGCATCCTGATCGCCGGGCCGGGCCTGGCCGTCTGCTACGGGATCGACGCGGCGGCGTTCGCGGTGTTCGCGCTCTCGATGCTGCTGGTCCGCCCGCTGCCGCCGACGGTGCGGGCCGAGCGGCCGGGGCTGCGCTCGCTGGCCGCCGGGTTCCGGTTCGTCCGCCGCAGCGGGGTGGTCGGCGGGATGCTGCTCATCGACACCAACGCGATGATCTTCGGGATGCCGACGGCGCTGTTCCCGGCCCTGGCGGCGGAGCACTTCCACGGCGGGTCGGCCACGTTCGGGCTGCTCACGGCGGCGCCCGGGCTGGGGGCGATCATCGGCGGCGCGATCAGCGGCTGGACGGGCCACCTGCGGCGGCCGGGCATGGTGGTCATCGGCGCCGGGATCGTCTGGGGCGGCGCGATCGTGGGCTTCGGCCTGGTCCGCAGCCTGCCGCTGGCCCTGGCGTTCCTGGCCCTGGCCGGGATGGGCGACCTGATCTCGGAGGTGCTGCGCAACGCGCTGCTCCAGCGGTACACGCCGGATCCGCTCCGGGGCCGGGTCAGCAGCCTCTACCTGGCCCAGGTCAACACCGCCCCGGCGCTGGGCAACGTGGAGGCCGGGGCGGTGGCCCAGGCGTTCTCCCCGGCCATCTCCGTCGTCAGCGGCGGCCTGGCCTGCGTGATCGGCGCCCTGCTGCTCGGCGCGGTGATCCCGGCGGTGCGCCACTCCAAGCTGTTCGACCCCGACGACGAGCCAGACTCGGGCGCAGGCCTCCCGCAGGAGTCACCCGCCTCAAGCTGACACCGGCTCCCGGCTGCGGTCAATTCGGCATGAGAAGCCGCAGCGCCGGAGCACGCCGTCCCAGCCTTGGCGCCGCAGGACGCCAGCGACCTCCTGCGCCACGCCGCAGCTGCTCTGAGTCACCTCGATCCAGCTGTACCTGAGCGTCACCCGCCCATCGGCCGCGTTGGCGTTGTCGCGCCTGATGTCCCGCCAGC
>JBOHCO010001680.1:0-2786 GCA_050698895.1 Streptosporangiaceae bacterium | reverse complement strand
TCATGGCACAGCACACTACAGGCGTGCCGCCGCGTTCTCCCTGCCCCGGCACAGGCCCAGCACGTTCGTGATGATCTGGTGCCCGGCCCGGCCGGACGCGGTCAGGATCGACTCCGGGTGGAACTGCACCCCCCAGCGGCCGCGGGCAGGGTCCTCGATGGCCATCACCACCCCGTCCGGGGTGACCGCGGTGACCGTGAAGCCGCCGGTGACCTGCTCCGGCCGGGCGTGCAGCGAGTGGTATCGGCCCGCCGCGAACTCGGCCGGCAGCCCGGCCAGCAGCGACCCGCCCAGCACCTGGACCTGGCCCGGCTTGCCGTGGGCCGGCGTCTCCAGCAGGCCCAGCGTGCCGCCCGCGTGCTCGACCAGCGCCTGGAGCCCCAGGCAGACCCCGAACACCGGCAGGCCCCGCTCGTCGATCGCGGCCAGCAGCTTGTCGCAGCCGAAGTCGGCGGGCCGGCCAGGCCCCGGTGACAGCACCACCAGGTCGGGCGCGTACTGGTCGAGCAGCGCCGGGTCGAACCCGGCCCGCAGCGTGGTCACCTCGGCGCCCAGCTCGCGGAAGTAGCCCGCCAGCGTGTGCACGAACGAGTCCTGGCAGTCGACACGCAGCCCCGCGAGCCCGGCCCCCGGCCGCACGGCCGCCGCGGCGGGGTCGGCCCCGTCAGGCCCGGCGCTGGCCGCGTCCGGCCGACCCGCCTCGGCCAGCGTCTCCAGCAGCGCCCTGGCCTTGAGCCGGGTCTCCTGCTCCTCGGCGTCCGGATCGGAGTCGAACAGCAGCGTCGCCCCGGTCCGGACCGCCGCCACCCCGCCGCGGATGTGCGCCGTGCGCAGCGTGAGGCCGGTGTTCATGCCGCCGTCGAAGCCGATCATGCCGACCGCGCCGCCGTACCAGCGCCGCTGGTCCGCCTCGTGGTCCTCGATGAACTGCATGGCCCAGGCCTTCGGCGCCCCGGTAACCGTCACCGCCCACATGTGGGTCAGGAACGCGTCCAGCGCGTCGAACTCCGGCCGCAGCCGGCCCTCGATGTGGTCCACGGTGTGGATGAGGCGGCTGTACAGCTCGATCTGGCGGCGGCCGATCACCTTGATGCTGCCCGGCTCGCAGATCCGCGACTTGTCGTTGCGGTCCACGTCCGTGCACATGGTCAGCTCGGACTCCTCCTTGGGCGAGGCCAGCAGCGCCCGGATGGCGTCCGCGTCGCCCAGCGGGTCATCGCCGCGGGCGATCGTCCCGGCGATGGGGCAGGTCTCCACCCGGTCGCCGGTCACCCGCACGTACATCTCCGGCGACGCGCCGACCAGGTACTCCCCCGCGCCGAGGTTGAGGAAGAACTCGTACGGGGCCGGATTGCGCTGCCGCAGCCGCTCGAAGAACGCCGCCGGCGCGGCACACGGCGCGTGAAAGACGTGGCTCGGCACCACCTCGAACAGGTCACCGCAGGCAAACCGCTCCCGGGCCTGCGCCACCACCTGCGCGTAAGCCCCCGGCACCGGGTCGTCAGGCAGGCCGCGAGCATGAACGACCTCTTGTTTCTGATGAATGTTGTCCGCTGCGCCGGATTTTCCCGGCCCGGCCGGCCGGGCCAGGCCCCGGGTCGATCCGGCCGGCGTCTCGAAGTCGTAGGAGTAGCACAGCGCCGTCTCCCGCTTGCGGTCCAGCACCCACACCCGGTCGGGCAGGTGCAGGACCAGGTCCCGCTGGGCCGGGTCACGCCGGATCCGGGGCCGGACCGGCTCGAACTGGAAGGCCAGGTCGTAGCCGAACGCCCCGTACAGGCCCAGGTTCGGATCGGGCCCGGCCAGGTCGGCGATGATCTCGCGCAGCGCGGAGAAGACCGACGGGCGGCGGCTGCGCTCCTCCTCGGTGAACGTCCCGCCGGGGTCGGTCACCGTCACCTCGCACTGGCCGTCGCCGGAGGTGACCTCGCCGGTCCGGGCCAGGGCCGCGGCGATCACCGGCAGCAGCACCCGGCCGCGGTCGCTGCGGGCCCGGGCGGTGATGGTCCGGCCGCGGGCCGTGATCTCCACGGGCGGGTCGACGTACCCCATGTGCCAGCGGCTGTACCGGCCCGGGTACTCCATGCCGGAGCTGAGCACCCCGCCGGGCACGGCCTCGACCTGCTGGGTGAGCTCCTCGAGCAGGGCCGGGTCGAAGGCGGCCGCGGTGCGGATCACCGTGACCCCGCCGCCGGTGCGGTAGGTCTTCTCGCCTGAGTCCATTGTCGGCCTCGTCAGTTCTGGGCCCGGCCGGACGGCACGACTCAGCGGCCGCCTGCTGCCGGGCGGTCGCCGTCGGGATCTGCTGGGGTCGCGCGAATCCTGGCACCGCCTACCGGCGGCGCCACCAGCCAGTCAGGTGCTGTGCGCGCATGCCAGGCAGCCTACACCCGGCTCGGTCATCGCCGGGGTCGGTCGCCTGCGGGCCGCTTCTTGCTGTTATCACCGCGACCTTCTTGCTGTTATCAGATGGCGCTCCATTAGCACGGAAATCCGTCAGCGATATTCGCGGACGGATTTCCGCGATCATGAAAAACCGCTGGGCTGGCTAGCGCCGGGACAGCTCGGCGCGGTGGGCCCAGGCGCCGATGTCACCGCCCGTGATGGCGACCGCCAGCAGGTCGGGGAACGCGTCCGGGGTGCAGGCGAACGCCGGCACGTCCAGCTCGGCCAGCGCCGCCGCGTTGCCCGAGTCGTAGGCGGGCGCGCCGTCGTCGGACAGCGCCAGCAGCGCCACGACCTGGACCCCGGCCGCCTTCATCGCGGCCACCCGAGCCAGCATCTGG
>JBOHCO010001679.1:0-3583 GCA_050698895.1 Streptosporangiaceae bacterium | reverse complement strand
GTTCGATGTTCACCCAGGTCGACCCGCCCCAGGCCAGGCGGCTGCTGGCCACGGCGCTGGCGGCCACGGAGAACGCGGCCGACCCGGCCGTGAGCTCGTCATTCCCCTCCTACCACGCGTTCATCCGGGCCCGGGTCCGGACGCTGCCGCCGGCGCTGCCCAAGGGCGCGGCCGCCCTGCCGCCCGCCTCGGCCGGCGGGATGGGCGCCGTGCTGCGGCGCCCGGTGTGGCGCAAGGACCGGCGGGCCATGCTGGCGGCCGAGTTCCTGGCCTCGGACGTGGCCGAGGACCTGTCCGACCTGGAGGCGGCCAGCCGCTGCGCCGACCACATCGTGGAGTACGGCTGCGAGCGCGACTTCGGGCGGCCGCTGCGGATGAGCCCGGCCAAGGTCGAGGCCTTCCTGCTCGACTGGCTGCCGCGCAAGGTCATGCTGTCCCGCTCCGAGCAGGACGCCATGCCGCACGTGCTGCTGGCCTGGGTCCGCTGGGCGACCGCGCGGGAGGGCCTGTCCGATGACGGGATCGCGGCCACCCTGGACGCCGTCTTCGACGCCATGCGCGCGTTCCCGAACGTGTACCGCGACCCGGCCTCGTTCGGCCTGGAGCCGGCCGTGGTGGCCCGGCTGCTGCCCGACGGCGACCTGGAGGCGCTGGCCCGCCGGGCGTTCGCCTTCCCGCTGCTGCGCGGCACCTACCACGGGGTCGACCTGGCCACGCTGGACCCGGCCCAGCCCCACGACCGGCGCTCGCTGCTGGCCGCCGACCACGAGGACCAGTTCGGGCCGCCGGTCAGCGACCAGCACCTGGAGCGGCACGTGGCGCTGGCCGACCGGCTGTGGCGCGACGATCCCCCCGAGCTGTGGGACGCCGCGCAGCGGCTGCTCGACCTGGGCGAGGACCGGCACTCGGTGCTGCACGCGCTGATGAGCGCGATCCGGCAGGCCGGCGACGACGAGAACGACATCGCGGCCGCGCTGGCGGACCTGATACCGGAGGGCCCCCGTTGATCACCCGCCAGGTGGTCGTGGACCTCAATGCCGATCTCGGCGAGAGCTACGGCACCTGGCGGCTCGGCGATGACGAGGCTCTGCTGTCGGTGGTCACCAGCGCCAACATCGCCTGCGGGTTCCACGCCGGCGACCCGCTGACCATCCGGCGGGCCTGCGCGGCGGCCGTGGCCCGCGGCGTGGCCATCGGCGCCCAGGTGTCCTACCACGACCTGGCCGGCTTCGGCCGCCGGGAGATGGCGGTGCCCGCCGAGGAGCTGACCGCCGAGGTGCTGTACCAGATCGCCGCGCTGGACGGCATGGCCAGGGCCGAGGGCGGCCGGGTCAGCTACGTCAAGCCGCACGGCGCCCTGTACAACCGGGCCGTCTGGGACACCGGCCAGGCCGGCGCGCTCACCGCCGCCATCCGCGCCTACGACCCGGCGCTGCCCCTGCTGACGCTGCCCGGCTCGGTGGCCGCCATCGAGGCCAGCGCGGGCGGCCTGACCGTGGTCGCCGAGGCGTTCGCCGACCGGGCCTACCGCGACGACGGCACGCTGCTGCCGCGCGGCCAGCCCGAGGCGGTGCTGACCGACCCCGAGGCCGTGGCCAGCCGGGTGGTCAGCCTGGTCACCGGCGGCACGGTGAAGTCGGTGACGGGACGGCCGATCCGGGTGCTGGCCCGCTCGGTCTGCCTGCACGGCGACACGCCCGGCGCGGTCAGCCTGGCCCAGGCGGTCCGCAGCGCCCTGGAGAAGGCCGGCGTCCGCCTGGCTTCGTTCGCCTAGCGGCGCAGCCGTCTAGCGGCCGAGCTCTCGGTAGGCGCCCTGCAGGTCCTCGGCGGTTACCGTGGTGAGGTCGTGGGCCGTGGCCCCGTCACCCAGCTCCGACACCCGCAGGTCGCGGGAGGCGCAGGCCCGCTCGAACAGGGACCGGGCGAACCGGCCGTTGCCCAGCTCGTCGATCCGGCCCCGGGCGCAGGCCTCGCCGAAGATCTGGGCCAGCACCGGGAAGGCATCCACCGAGAACGTGTCCCCGGCCTGGGTGGCGATGGACTGCGCGATCTCGGCCAGCTGGGCCGGGCTGTAGCTGGGGAAGCCGATCCGCACGCCGAACCGCGAGGCCAGGCCGGGGTTGCTGCGCAGGAACCGGTCCATGTCGGCGGTGTAGCCGGCCAGCACGATGACCAGGCGGTCCCGGTCGTCCTCGGCCCGCTTGAGCAGCGTGGCCACCGCCTCGGAGCCGAACGCGTCGCCGCCGGAGTAGCCCTGGTTGTACAAGGCGTAGGCCTCGTCGATGAACAGCACGCCGCCCATCGCCGAGTCGATCAGCTTGTTGGTCTTGATGGCGGTGGAGCCGAGGTGCTCGCCGACCAGGTCGGCCCGGTGGGCCTCGACCACCTCGGGCCGGACCAGCAGGCCCAGCGCGGCGAAGATCCGGCCCAGGATCCGGGCCACGGTGGTCTTGCCGGTGCCGGGGGGCCCGGTGAACACGAAGTGCCGGGCCGGCGGCTGGCTGGCGATGCCCTGCCGGTCGCGCATCCGGGCCACCTGAAGCTGGGCCGCGATCTCGTGCACCTGGCGCTTGACCGGCTCCAGGCCGACCAGGGTGTCCAGCTCGGCCAGGGCGCTCTCCAGCGTCGGCGTCTCGCCGTAGCCGCGGAACCGCGTAGTCAGCTCGGCGAAGGCCTGTTCCAGGTCGTCGCCCTGCAGCGTGACCAGCTCGGCCGGGGACGGCTCGGCCGGGCCGGCCATGACCCGCACGTCGCGGCGCTGGCCGGCCTTGGCCAGCAGGCTGCGCACGAACCGCCCGTTGCCGAGGTCGTCGGCCAGCCGCCGGCGGCCGACCTCCTCGAACATCCGCCGCAGCACCGGCCGGGCGTCGGGATCGAGCAGCTCGCCCTTGCGCTCCAGGGCCAGGTCGGCCAGCGCGCTGAGCTCGGCCGGGGTGTAGCCGGGGAACTTGATCCGGTTGGCGAACCGGGAGTTGAGTCCCGGGTTGGTGGCCAGGAAGTTCTCCATCTGGCGCTCGTAGCCGGCCATGATGATGATCAGGTCCTCGCGATTGTCCTCGGCCCGCTTGAGCAGGGCCTGGACCGCCTCGTTGCCGAACCGGTCGCCCTGCCCGTCGCCCTCGTTGACCAGGCTGTAGGCCTCGTCGATGAACAGCACCCCGCCCAGCGCGGACTCGACCAGCTCGTTGGTCTTGATCGCGGTGGCACCGAGGTACTCGCCGACCAGGTCGGCCCGGTGGGCCTCGACCACCTCGGGCCGGACCAGCAGGCCGAAGGCGTAGAAGATCTTCGCGATGACCCGGGCCACGGCGGTCTTGCCGGTGCCCGGCGGGCCGAGGAACACGAAGTGCTGCATGGGCTTCTCGGTGCCGTGCCCGGCCAGCGCCCGGCGCCGGGCCGCCTCCACGGACGCGGCGATCGAGCGGACCTGATCCTTGACCGCGGTCAGGCCGATCATGGCGTCCAGCTCGTCCATCGCCTCGTCGATGGTGATCACCGGCCACTCGGCGGCGGCCTGCTGGCCGGCCAGGTCCGGGCCGGGCTGGCTGCGCATCCCGTCGCCGGCCTGGGCCGCGCGCACCGG
>JBOHCO010001678.1:0-4872 GCA_050698895.1 Streptosporangiaceae bacterium | reverse complement strand
CCGCCAGGTGCCGGGCCAGGTTGACCGAGCCCAGGTTGCACACGGCCGTCTCCGCGTCGCTGGTGACCTCGATGATCTCGGTGCACAGGTTGGACAGGTGCACCACCGCCCCGGCGGCGCCGGCCTGGTTGCACTTGGCGTTGGACGCGTCCTTGAACGTCATCCAGCCGTTGCCGGTCTGGGCCAGCGTGCGCATCATCTTCCCGTACAGCTCGCGCGCCTTCACCTGGCGCGCGTACCGGCCGTCGGCCTCGGCGGCCCGGTAGGCGGCGTCGAAGTCCTCGCCCCACAGGTCGGGCAGCTCCGGCACGACGTCCGGGTCGATCAGCGACCACATGCCGTCGGCCTCGACCCGGCGCATGAACTCGTCGGGGATCCAGTGGGCCAGGTTGAGGTTGTGGGTGCGCCGGGCGTCCTCCCCGGTGTTGTCGCGCAGCTCCAGGAATTCGTCGATGTCGGGGTGCCAGGGCTCCAGGTAGGCGCAGGCCGCGCCCTTCCGGCGGCCGCCCTGGTTCACCGCCGCCACCGAGGCGTCGAGGGTACGCAGGAACGGCACGATGCCGTTGGACTGGCCGTTGGTGCCCCGGATCAGCGCGCCACGGGAGCGGACCCGCGACCACGAGATGCCGATCCCGCCGGAGAACTTCGACAGCTGTGCTACCTGGCCGTACCGGGCGTAGATGGAGTCCAGCTCGTCGCGCGGCGAGTCGACCAGGAAGCACGAGGACATCTGGGCGTGCCGGGTGCCGGAGTTGAACAGCGTCGGCGAGCTGGGCAGGTAGGCCAGCGAGGACAGCAGCCGGTAGAACCCGACCGCCTCGGCCGGCGTCCTGGACAGGCCGCACGCCACCCGCAGCAGGAAGAACTGCGGCGTCTCGATGACCTGCCGGGTGGACGGGTGGCGCAGCAGGTACCGGTCATAGACCGTGCGAAGCCCGAAGTACTCGAACCGGCGGTCGGCCTCCTCGTCGACCGCGAAGTCCAGCTTGCGCGCGTTGTCCTTGACGAACTTCGCGGTCTCGTCGCTGATCAGCCCCTCGGCGTGGCCCAGCCCGATGGCCTGGCTGAACGAGGCCACGCCCTGGCCGCGCACCTCCTTGGCGATGTAGGCGGCCAGCAGCCGGGCGGCCAGCCGTGAGTACTGCGGCTCGGTGCCGGTCATCTCGGCCGCCGTCTGGATGGACAGCCGGTCCAGCTCGGCCGTGCTGGCCCCGTCGTACAGGCCGCTGATCGTCCTGGTCGCGACCCGCAGCGGGTCCACGTCGGCCAGGTCGTCCGCGCAGCGGTGGACCGCTCGGACGATCTTGTTTACGTCCACGGGCTCGGTGTCGCCGTTGCGCTTGCGTACGCGCATCCCCGGCGCGTCGGTGGCTGTCATGCACGGTCTCCTCGCAGGCTGGCGCCGATCCCCGGATTCGGGGATCCGTCGGAGGTTTCAGAATTGGGAACACCATATGTAGGTGGTCTAGCATTTGCCAGCACCACATGTCGTGTCGGCGTGTCCTGCGCCATCGTGCCGTCGCCGATGCCGTACGGCCTGCTGCGGGCAAAGCCCTCCCAGGGCCGGAAGCGTTCTGATATGAACAAAACGTAATGTTGTGGTTACGCCACAGGGGGGAGGCGGCGCGATGAGCGCTGCGGTGCTGGCGGAGGCCGGTCGCGAGGCACTCGGCGGCCTGTTTCCGCGCTGGCGGATCTGGACCGATGAACACGGCTGGCACGCTCGGCGGCGGGGCGGCTACCTGCAGAACTTCCGCTCCGGCGCCCCCGCCTTCTGCGTCCACGCGGGCGGTCCGGCCGAGCTGGCGGCCCAGATCCACTGGCAGCAGGCCGCCGACGAGCACGCGCCGGCCGGCTGCTCCGCGCGCCGCTAGTCCCGCGCCGCCCGCACCTGCGCCGTGGCCGGCCCCGGCGGGGCTAGGCTCCGCGCAGGCAGGGGCGCGGGAGACACACGATGACGGCGGCGGGAGAGCGGCCCGCCGGACGCCTACCTGCGCACCAAGTCCGTCGTCGTCTCGCTGGCCGGCGACTGAGGATCCGTCGCGGCCAGGAGACGGCTAGGCCTCGCCGGCCAGCGCGACCAGCAGGTCGTTGAGCTGGGTCACGAAGGCGTTGGGGTCCTCGATCCGGGCCCCCAGCGTCAGCACCGCCTGGTTGTAGAGCACGTGGGCCCAGTCGGCCAGCCGCGGGTCGGCCGGCTCACGGTGCAGCCGCCGGATCAGCGCGTGCTCGGGGTTGATCTCCAGCACCGGCTTGCTGGGCAGGCCCGTGCCGCGCATCCGGCGGACCAGGTTGATGTCGATCTCCGGCTCGTCGGCCACGATGCAGGCCGGCGAGGTGGTCAGGCGGCTGGTCACCCGGACGTCCCAGACCTTGCCCGACAGGATCTCCTTGAGCTGGGCGAGCAGGCCGGCGTACTCGGTGCTGGCCTGCTCCTGGGCCTGCTTCTCCGCCTCGTCGGCCAGCGTGCCGAAGTCGGGCGCGCCCTGGGCCACCGACTGGAGCCGGCGGCCCTCGAACTCGGTCAGGGTGGTCACCACCCAGTTGTCCACCGCCTGGCCGAGCAGCAGGACCTCGATGTCCTTGTCCCGGTAAGCCTCCAGGTGCGGGCTGCTGGCCGCCGCGCCCAGCGTCGGGGCCAGCAGGTAGTAGATCTTCTCCTGGCCGTCGGCCATCCGGCCGACGTAGTCGGCCAGCGACACGTCCGCCTCGGAGGTGGCCGACCGGGTCGAGGTGAACCGCAGCAGCCCGGCGATCTCGTCGCGGTTGGCGTAGTCGTCGGCCGCGCCCTCCTTGAGCACCGCGCCGAACTCCTTCCAGAAGCTGGCGTAGCGCTCCGGGCGGTCGGCGGCCAGGTCGCGCAGCAGCCGCAGCACCCGCTTGGTCGCCGTGTTGCGGATGTGGTCCACTACGCGGCTGCCCTGCAGCAGCTCGCGGGAGATGTTCAGCGGCAGGTCGCTGGAGTCGATGACCCCGCGCACGAACCGCAGGTACATCGGCATGAGCTGGCCCGTGTCCTCCATGATGAACACCCGGCGCACGTGCAGCTTGACGCCCCGGCGGGACTCGGTCACCCACAGGTCGAACGGGGCGCGGGACGGGATGTACAGCAGCAGCGTGTACTCGTAGGTGCCCTCGATCTTGGCGTGCACCCAGGCCAGGGGGTCGGTGAAGTCGCTGGCGATGTGCCGGAAGAAGTCGTTGTAGTCCTGGTCGGTGAGCTCGCTCTTGGGCCGGGCCCACAGCGCCGACGCCCGGTTCACCGCGGCCAGCCCCGGCCGGTCCTCATCCGCCTGGTCCTCGCCCGGCTGGTCCTGCGCCGGCATCAGGATCGGCAGGCTGATGTGGTCGGAGTAGCGCTGGATGATCGAGCGCAGCCGGTACCCGTTGAGCAGGTCGTCCTCGCCCTCGCGCAGGTGCAGCACGATGGTGGTGCCCCGCTCCGGCACCTCGACCGCGTCCAGGGTGTACGTGCCCCGCCCGTCGGACTCCCAGCGCACGCCCTCGGCGGCGGGCCGCCCGGCCCGGCGCGTGGTCAGCACGACCCGGTCGGCCACGATGAACGCCGAGTAGAAGCCCACCCCGAACTGGCCGATCAGCGTGGCGTCCTTGCGCTCGTCGCCGGACAGCGCGCTGAGGAACTCCTGGGTACCCGACTTCGCGATGGTGCCGATGTGGTCGATGACCTCCTGGCGGCTCATCCCGATGCCGTTGTCTGACACCGTGATCGTGCGCGCCTGAGCGTCAAGGCCAACCCGGATCTCAAACGGGCCCCGGTCGTCATCGGCCGGGGCGCCCCCGGACACCTGCTCCAGCCGCAGCCGGTCGGCGGCGTCGGAGGCGTTGGAGATCAGCTCGCGCAGGAAGATCTCCTTGTTGCTGTACAGCGAGTGGATCATCAGATCCAGGATCTGGACGACCTCAGCCTCGAAGGAGAAACTCTCCTGGTCGGTTGGCAAGCTCATAATTCCCTCGATCACAGTTTTCCCGGTACGGGCAAATCCTATTGCGCTCCATAATGGCCGCAGTCCATTTCCCCGGAGGAGGCCCGGTGACTGACCAGCCGGACTGGGTGACGCCCGAGGTCGACACCAGGCGCGCGAACGTCGCCCGGGTCTATGACTACCTGCTGGGCGGCAGCCATAACTTCCTGGCCGACCAGGACCTCGGCCGGTCGATGGCCGCCGTCGAGCCTAACGTGCGGGTGTTCGCCCGGGCCAACCGCGCGTTCCTGGGCCAGGTGGTGCGATTCCTGTGCGACGCCGGCGTGAGCCAGTTCCTGGACATCGGCTCGGGCATTCCGACCCAGGGCAACGTGCACGAGGTAGCCCAGCGGGCCAGCCCGGCCGCCCGGGTGGCCTACGCCGACATCGACCCGGTGGCCGTCGCGCACAGCAAGGCGATCCTGGCCGGCAACGACAACGCCACGGCCGTCCGGGGTGACCTGCGCGAGCCCGAGGCCATCCTGTCCGAGCCCGCCATCCGGCAGCTCATCGACTTCACCCAGCCGGTGGGGCTGCTGCTGGTGTCGGTGCTGCCGTTCGTGGCCGACTCCGACGATCCGTGGCGCCAGGTAGCGACGCTGCGGGACGCCCTGGCCCCCGGCAGCTACGTGGCGCTGTGCCACGGCACGGCCGATGGCAACCCGGCCCGGATGCACGCCCTGGGCAAGGTGTACACGAGCAGCGTCACGGCTCCGGTGGACGGCCGCTCGCGCGCCGACATCCTGCGCTTCTTCGATGGCTTCGAGCTGGTCGAGCCGGGCCTGGTCTACATCTCGCAGTGGCGGCCGGGCGGCCCGGCCGCCGAGCTGACCGCCGACAGCCACGTCTGGGGCCTGGTCGGCGTCGGCCGCAAGCCGGCGTAGCCGGA
>JBOHCO010001677.1:0-1413 GCA_050698895.1 Streptosporangiaceae bacterium | reverse complement strand
GGGATGGCCTGGGGGAACCGGAACACCCGGTCCGGGTCGTAACGGCGCTTGACCGTGATGAGGCGCGGCAGGTTCTGGCCGTAGTAGGCGAGCGGCCAGTGCCGCAGCGCCGGGTCGATGAAGTTCTGGTAGGCCGGGCCGCGCGGGGCCAGCGCGTGGTACATCCCGTCCAGCCAGTCCAGCCCGGCCGCGACCACGCGCGGGCTGTCCCGCGCGGTCCAGGTGGTCTCGTTGTCCATCAGGAACCCCTGGCCGCGGTGCGCGAACGCGGTGGCCGCCGGGTCCACCCGGCTGATCGCGCCGCCCCAGGCGAACAGGGTCACGCCCGCGCCGCCCGGATTCGAGCTGCCCGGCCAGCGCTCCAGCCACCGCACCGCGATGTCCGCGTCGAGATTATCTGCGACCCCGCCGAGGAACCGGGACCGGGACGCGAACTCACCGAACGGCACGCTGTGGGCCAGCGTCTTCTGGGCCTCCAGCCAGCTCTGCTCCCGGATCACCCGGCGCGACGGCCAGGCGGCGGCGAACACCGGCGCCAGGAGCTCCTCCAGCTGCTCGGCGGGCCCGAAGAACTGCCCCAGCGCGTCCACGCTGCGGCGCGGGGACCCGCCGGTGGCCGGCCCGCCGCCGGCCACGCCGAGCCCGATCCGGCAGGACAGCGTGCCCGGCGCGGTGGTCATCAGGTCGGCCAGGACCGTCATCGCGGTGGCCGCGTCCCGCCAGGGCCAGGCCAGCTCGTACACCGCGACCCGGCCGACCGGGGTGGCGCGCACGGTGCAGCCGGTGTTGATGCCGAAGTTGCCGCCGCCCCCGCCCTGGCAGGCCCAGAACAGGTCGGGCTGCTCCAGCGGGCTGACCCGCAGCGCCTCCCCCGCCGCCGTCACCACCTCGGTCTCCAGCAGCTGGTCGCAGGTGAGCCCTAAGTGCCGGCTGCTGAACCCGAAGCCGCCGCCGAGCAGCAGCCCGCTCACGCCCACGGTCGGGCACCGGCCGCTGGGCACGGCCAGGCCGGTGCCGGCCAGTCCCTCGTGCAGGTCCCGGTTGCGGATGCCCGCGCCCAGCGTGACGGTCAGCGCCCGCTGGTCGACCCGGATGGACCGCATCCGGGCCAGCGAGATGACCAGGCCCCGGCTGGCCGAGTAGCCGGCGTAGCTGGGCCCGCCGGACCGGGCCGTGAACGGCACGTCGTAGGCGCGGGCCCAGGCCAGCGCAGCCTGGACGCCGGCGGTGTCCGCGCACAGCGCCACCCCGCCGGGGCGGATGGCGGCGTACCGCTTGTTGTAGGGCTCGCTGGCCGCGGTGTAGCCCCGGTCGCCGGGCCGCAGCAGACGGCCGTGCAGCCGCCGGGCCAGCGCGTCCCAGTCCGGGCCGCGCCCGCCATGCGAGCGCGGGTGCGGCTGCGCGGGCGGGTGC
>JBOHCO010001676.1:0-2083 GCA_050698895.1 Streptosporangiaceae bacterium | reverse complement strand
CCGACGAGGCCGCCACCGACGCCGTGCTGGACACCGCCGGGTGGTACCGCACCGGCGACTACGGCCGGATCCGCGGCGGCGTGCTCGGCCTGGAGAGCCGGATGCGCGACCTGATCATCCGGGGCGGCGAGAACATCTACCCGGTGGAGATCGAGAACCGGCTGACTCAGCACCCGGACGTGCTCGACGCGACGGTGATCGGCGTCCCGCACGACGAGCTCGGCCAGGAAGTGCTGGCGGTGGTGGTGACCCGCGACGGCCACGCCCCGTCCGCCGCCGAGCTGCAACGCTGGGCCAGCCAGACGCTGGCCTCGTTCAAGGTGCCCAGCCAGGTGCGCTTCGCGGCCAGCCTCCCCTACAGCGAGACCGGCAAGCTGCTCAAGCGGCAGATCGAGCAGGACGTCCTGGACTAGCCAGTCACAGCGCTAACTAGCCACGAAGACCGGCACGCCGGTCAGCGGGTCATCAGGCTCGCGCTCGCACCGGGCCTGGCCCCGCTCCAGGTCGCCGGGGTCGAGCCCGGCGAGCCCGGCGGGCCCGGCGGGCCCGAACAGCACGTGGGCCACGCCCAGCCGTCCCTCGGGCCACAGCGCGGGGTCACCCGGTGCCGCCGCGGCGTCGCGGACGACCAGCGTGTGCCCGGTACCCCACTGAAGCCGGGCCCAGCCGCGGCCGCCGCCCGCCTGCTCGCCGCGCAGTACCTCGGTCAGCAGCCCGCGCGCCGCGGCCGCCGACTCCACGGCCAGCCCGATCCAGGCGATCGCGGCCTGCTCGCCCTGGACCTCCGGGAATCCCGGCGGCGGAGACTGGCGGCCCGCCATGGCCGCCAGCGCGGCCTCGTCGGCCTGCGCCACCTGGAGCAGCGTGCCCAGCCCGGCCTGCTTGGGGTGCAGGAATGCCTCCCGCCACAGCGGGCTGTCGCTCCGGCCGCCGAACGTGCTGATCCCCCGCTCGCTCATCTGCGCCAGCGTGGCGTCCAGCGAGGGGACCTTGAACGTCAGGTGGTGCGCGCCGGGGCCGGAGCGGTCCAGGAACCGCCGCATGAAGCCGCCGCCGGACGCGCCGGGGGAGATCAGCTCTATCCGCATGTCGCAGCCGTAGGCCAGCTGGCACGGCGCGAACTCGTCCGCGTCGCCGCCATGCGACCACCGGCCGCCGAACTCCCCGGCGAACCGCGGGAACCCGTCGCGCCAGTGCTCGACGCCGACCGCCAGGTGATCGAACTTGACCGGGCCCGCCATTCAGCCGGCCAGCCGGGTGGCCAGGGCCAGGCCGTTGTCGCGCATCACGCTCGTGCACTCCTCGGGGGTGTAGCCGAAGTTCTGCAAGTCCTTTATATAGCTGGCCGGCTCGGCCAGGCCCTCCACGTGGGGGTAGTCCGAGCCCATCAGGATGTGCTCCACGCCGATCAGGTCCTTGAGCGTGCCCAGCTCGTCGTCGTAGAACGGCGAGACCCAGACGTGCCGCCGGAACGTCTCCCGCGGGTCCTCCGGGTACAGGGACGGCGCCTGCCCGTAGGACTTCGTGAGCTTGTCGAACAGGTGGGGCACCCAGTCCGAGCCGACCTGATGGAGGCCACCCGCAGTCGGGGGAAGCGCTGGAACAGGTGGTGGGCCAGCATGCTGGCGATGGTGTCCTGCGTCGGGTTGGCCGACACCAGGCCGCGGAACGCGGTGGCCCGGAACGCCTCGGTGCTGCCGCTCTCGCCCCAGTCGGCCAGGTACCGCGTGTAGTGGGACTCGCCGCCGTGATACAGCACGGTGATGCCCGCCTCATTGGCCCGGGCCCAGAACGGGTCAAAGGCCGGGTCGGCCGGTGACCGGCCGCCCGCGATGCGCCCGGCGTAGGCGAAGCCCCAGTCCTCATTCAGCCACCGGTTGAAGGCCCGGAAGGCGTGCCGCAGCGCGGGCACGTCCTCGCGCAGGGCCTGTTCCATGCCGACGCCGAGAGTGGGCAGGAATATCGCGCCCGCCATGCCCTGCCGGTCCATGACCGCCAGCCGCGCGTCGCGGTCCCGGTATTCGGGCCGGATCGGCTCCAGCTCGCCGAACAGCTCAATGGTGCTGGCATTCTTCGGATTGCG
>JBOHCO010001675.1:0-2386 GCA_050698895.1 Streptosporangiaceae bacterium | reverse complement strand
ACCGTGGCGCTGGGCGCGCCCAGCGCGCCGAGCCGGCCGTCGGGCCAGTCGGCCTGGGGCAGGCACAGCCGCCGGGCCAGGTCATCGACGGGCATCACCTGGCGGCGCCGGGGGTCGAAGACCCACTCGGCGACCTGCGGCCGCCCCTCGATGGTGAACTGGAGATTCACCTGCCAGTTGCCGTCGCTGCGCTTGCGCGAGTCCCACTCGAGGCTGTCGGCGGGCGCGCCTGCCTCGGTGAGCCGCTCTCCGACGATCTCGCCCAGGCGCGGGCCAGGACCCGACTCGGTGTGACCGCGCACCGTCGACCGCTGCGCCTCCTGGGCCCGGTACTCCCGCTCGGCGAGCACAGGACCCTCAAACCGGCGCACTCGCTCGATAGGGATGCCGGCCGCATCGGCGATCTCGTCCGCCGTCTGGCCGGCCCGGATGCGGTCCTGGATCTCCTTCGGTCGCAACGGATTCTCCACTTCGATCTCGTACTGGGCGAGCCGGGAAAACTGGCCGCGAGCCACTGTCCTCAGCCGGTCATCGATGGGTAGCGAGAACCGTCCGCCCCGTCCAGGAACCGCGAGGACCGCGTACGTGCCGTCCTCGCTCACTGCGACGAGGCGCAGCTCCTGCATAGGCGTCCCTTCCGCGCTGTCGCTGTCTCCGCTGCCCGCGTCCGTGTTGTCGGTAACCGTGTTGTCGGTAACCGTGTTGTCGGTGTCCACGTCTAGCTGCCCACGTCGTGCTGCCCGTGCTGGGAGTCAGCCCGGAGTCAGCCCGGCCGTGTCGGGAGGATGTGGGTCTTCCCCCAGTCAAAGAGTCTGCCGACCGGCGGCCTGCCTGGCCAGCACCGCGCCCGGCATGTCCCGCACGAGCTGCCCAGAATTGTTCCAGCGCTTGTCCCGTATATGCCCATAACCGGCGGCTGACCGTGCCGCCGGCCTGTGTCGCACAGTATGCAGCCCGGGCTCCGCGCGTCCCCCGAACGCCGGCAATGACCGCCCGGACGGGCCGGCTAGACTCGAAGCAGAAATGTTCGGTAACAGAAGTATCTTGACGGAAGCCCCGCGACCCGCGGTCGTCCGGCGGCATCCCCGAGCTCCGTGGCTGGCCGTCGGCGTGGTCTGCTTCGGGGCCTTCATGGGCCAGCTCGACGCGAGCATCGTCACCCTGACCTTCCGGCCCATGGAGCACGAGTTCGGCGTGCCGCTGGCCGGGGTGCAGTGGGTCTCGCTGGCCTATCTGCTGGCGCTGGTGGCGCTGCTGGCCCCGGCCGGGCGGATCGCCGACGCGATCGGCCGCAAGCTGGTCTACGGGTACGGCTTCGCGGTCTTCACGGCCGGGTCGGCGGCCTGCGCGCTGGCTCCCGGCCTGGGCGCGCTGGTGGCCTGCCGGCTGGTGCAGGCGGTCGGCGCGGCCATGCTCCAGGCCAACAGCGTGGCCCTGGTGACCACGAGCGTGCCCCGGCGGCGGATGCGGCTGGCGCTGAGCATCCAGGCCGCGGCCCAGGCGATCGGCCTCGGGCTGGGGCCGACGCTGGGCGGCCTGCTGACCGACACCGCGGGCTGGCGCGCGGTGTACTGGATCAACGTGCCGGTCGGCATCGTCGCCCTGCTGGCCGGGCGGCTGCTGCTGCCGCGGACCCGCCAGCTCAGCCCGGCCACGGCCTTCGACTGGCCGGGGGCCGTGCTGCTGGCGATCGCGACGACGTCGCTGCTGCTGGCCCTGTCGGCGGCGGCCGGGCTGCCCGTGCCGGGCTGGGCGGCCGTCGGCCTGGCTGTGCTCGCGGCGCTGGCCGCCGCCTCTTTCGGATATCGCGAACGACACTCTCGCTCCCCCCTCATCCCCCTTGCCTTGCTGCGCTCGGCCCGGCTGGCGCTGGCGCTCGCGGGCGCGCTGCTGGGCTATCTGGCCCTGTTCGGGCCGCTGGTGCTGATCCCGGTCATGCTGGCCGGGCACGGCGAGCTGCGGGCCGGCCTGGCGCTGTCGGCGCTGCCGGCCGGGTTCGGGCTGGCGGCCGTCGGCGGGGAGGCGGTGCTCCCCGCAAAGATGAGTAACCGGCTCCGCGGCAGCCTGGGCGCGGCCGCCTGCGCGCTGGCGCTGGTGCTGCTGATGGTGGTGCCGGCGACGATCGCGGGGATCGTCCCCGGCCTGGCGCTGGCCGGCCTGGGCCTGGGCACGTTCGTGCCCGCCAACAACGCGGTCATCATGCGCAGCGCCCCGGCCCGCTCGGCCGCGGTGCTCGGTGGCCTGGTCAACCTGGCCAGGGGGATCGGCACTACGCTGGGCATCGCGCTGGTCACGCTGGCCCTGCACATCTCGGCCGGAGCCCCGGGCGGCCCGGCCGGCCCGGTGCTGGCCCTGGCCGTGCTGGCCAGATTATCATAACGCAGCA
>JBOHCO010001674.1:0-5665 GCA_050698895.1 Streptosporangiaceae bacterium | reverse complement strand
GCGGGAGCGTCCGGTGCCACGGCTTCCGGCCCGGTCTCCTCCGGCTGCTCGGTGGGCGGGCCCATGCGGCGGCCGCCGGCCCTGGTGCCGTAGATGCTGGGCCCGGCCCAGGGCGGCAGTTCGCTCTCGTCGCTGTTGGTGAAGGGATCCTGGTCCCAGACCTCACGCTCGCCACGGCTGGACCGGGCACCACGGGCCGGGCGGGCGGCGCCGCCGTGCCGTTCGGTGGCCGGGGTCCGGGGACGGTCATAGTCGGACGGGCCCCCGTCGTAGTCGGCCCGGGGCGCCTCGTACTCGGAGCGCGGGGTGGCGTACTCCGGCTGGGGATCGTCGAACTCCGGCGGCGGGCCCGAGTAGTCGGATCGAGGATCGGCGTAGTCCGACCGAGGATCGGCATAGTCCGGCCGGGGCGCGGCGTGGCCGTGCCGGCCCGTGTCCGCATAACCGGACCGGCCGGGGTCGTCGTAGCCGCGCTGACCAGCGTCGCCGTAGTCGGCCATGTCCGGGCGCTCATCCACCGACGGGCCGCGGTGAGACGACGGGCGGCCATGGCGGCCAGTTCCCTCAGAGCGGCCGGTCAGGTTCGGGTCGTCCGGCACGTCGGGCGGGCCGGACGACGGCGTGCGCGACGGGCGACGGGGCGGGGGGCCCTGCTGAGCCACGGCAAGCCTCCGGGGCGAGACATCGGACCGTGCGAGGACGGCAGCGAGCTGGTGCGGATCACCGGAAGTTTAGTGGTGCGAAGGATGGCGCGGGCGGACAAGTCGGAACTCTATGCACGCCGTCCGGCCAGGGCCTGCCGGGCTGCGGGCGCGGCGTCCCGCCAGCGGTCGCCCCAGCCGAGCACGCGCACCGTGCGCAGTTCGTCACCTTCCCCGGTGGGCTGGTCCGCACCGGGGAGACCTCCGCCGAGCTGGCCCGCCCAGGGTTGTTCCGTGCCGGGTCGTTCCGCCCCGGTTTGTGCCGCGCTGGTTTGTTCAACACTGGGCCGGTCGGCGCTGATCGCGATCTGGAGGAAGCTCGGGGCCAGCTCCTCGACCAGCCCCTCGCCCCATTCGACGACGGTCACCGAGGTGGCCACGTCGGTGTCCAGGTCCAGGTCATCGACCTCGGCCCGGCTGCCGAGACGGTAGGCGTCGGCGTGCACCAGGTCGGGCCCGCCGCGCAGCGACGGATGCTGCCGGGCGATCACGAAGGTCGGCGAGGTCACCGGCCCGCGCACGCCCAGGCCGGCGCCGATGCCCTGGGTGAGCGTGGTCTTGCCCGAGCCCAGCGAGCCGGACAGCACGACCAGGTCGCCGGCGCGCAGCAGCCCGGCGAGCCGCTCGCCCAGGTCGCGCATCTCGGCTGCGGTGGGCACGGCGACGCTCTCGTCGACGACCGGCGAGTTCGGATCCATGACTCAGGCGGTCCTCGGCTCGGGGCTGCCGGGGCTGCCGGGACTGTCAGGGCTGGCCGGACTGGCGGGACTGCCGGGACTGCAGGGACTGCCGGGACTGCCGACCTCAGTGGCCTGCGCCAGCAGGCCCAGGATGGCCTCGTTGACGACCTCGGGGCGCTCCATGAACACCAGGTGGCCCGCGCCCGGCACCAGGATCAGGTCGGCACCGGGGATGCCGGCCGCCAGTTCGCCGGCCAGCCGCGACGCGACGACCTTGTCCCGGTCGCCGGTGAGCACGAAGGCCGGGGTTCGCCCGATGACCTCCAGCGCGGCCTGCTGGTCGTGGCCGAGCAGGGCCAGGTAGAACTCGGCGATCACCTCGACCCGGGTGGACCTGATCATCCGTTCCGCGAAGTCGACCAGCGTCGGGCTGACGCTGGAGTCGCCGAAGCCGATGAACCGGGTGGACAGGAACGCGATGTCGCCGGCGGCCCGACGCCCGCGCTCAACGAGCGCGGCCTGGCGGCCCTGCGTCGCGCCGCGCAGCACCGACGGCGCGGCCTGGCGAGCCAGCGGGCGCAGCGGCGCAGGCAGCCAGGCAGCCGGGTCCACGTTGGCCGCGGCGGTGGCGATCAGCGCGGTGCCGATGACCTTGGTGCCGAACAGCTCGGGGTGCCGGGCGGCCAGCGCCATGATCGTCATGCCGCCCATGGAGTGGCCGACCAGGATGACCGGGCCGTCGCCGGGGCAGGTTGCGGCCAGCACGGCGGCCAGGTCCGCGCCGGTCTGCTCGATGGTGACGTCCCGACTAATGCCGACGAAACTAGTTCCCTGAGCACTACCGCCCCCGGAACTAGTTCCCTGAGCACTACCAGCCTCGGAACTAGTTCCCTGAGCACTACCATCCTCGGAACTAGTTCCCTGAGAACTAGTTGCCTGGTTACTAGTAAGCCCGCCACTGGTGGACTCGTCCTCATCAACATCAACATCAGCAACAACACAGGCCGCCCCGTCGGGCCACAAGCGCGGGGAGCGGCCGTGGCCGCGCTGGTCCCAGAACACCAGCCGGGCGGTCTCCTCCAGGCCCTGGCGCTGGTAGTGCCAGCAGTCCTGGGTCAGCGTGTAGCCGTGGGTGAACACGATGGTCACCGCGGCATCGTCGGGGCCGGCCACCTCGGCGTGCAGCGGCACCCCGTCGTCGGCCAGCACGGTCAGCGGCCGGCCGCGCATCTGGCCCAGCGGCTCGTCGGCGGCCGGGTCGGGGCGCAGCCGCAGTCGTCCCACCGCGATCTTCTCGGCCGCGATCACCGCGCCGACGCCCGCCGCCGCCGCGCCGACCGCCAGGCCGCCCGCCTTAGTGAGCCGAAGCCACCTGCTCATCGGTCCTCCCGTCAACGGCGAGCACCCCGCGAACCCTATCCTGCCCCGATGTTACCCGAGAGTAGCTACGCGGAATCTTGCCGGTGAACCGGGTCACGATCTCGTACGACAAGGTGCCGAGGGCGTCGGCCCACTCCTGCGCGGTGGGCTCGCCCGAGTCGCCGGGCCCGAACAGGATCACCTCGTCGCCGGCCTCGGCGGGCAGGTCGCCGACGTCGATCATCGTGTGGTTCATGTTGACGGTGCCGGCGATGGTGAACCGGCGGCCCCGCACCAGCACCTGCGCGGTGCTGGAGGCGAGCCGGGGCACGCCCTCGTTGTAGCCGAGCGGGATCACGCCCAGGGTGGCCGGGCCCCGGGTGACGTGGCGGTGCCCGTAGGACACGCCCGAGCCGCCGGGCACCTGCTTGGTCTGGATCAGCCGGGCGCGCACGGTCATGGCCGGCCGCAGCCAGCCCGGCGCCCCGCCCGGCAGCGTGGACAGGCCGAAGATCGCGCCGCCGGGGCGCACCAGGTCGAAGTAGGACTCGGGCAGCGTCAGCGTGGCCGGGGTGTTGGCCATGTGCCGGACCTCGGGCTCGGCGCCGGCCCGCAGGGCCAGGTCGACGGCCGCCCGGAACGCGGTGAGCTGGGCCGCGATGGACTCGTGGCCGTCCATGTCGGCACAGGCGAAGTGCGACCAGATGCCAGTGATCCGGGCGTGGCCGGCCCGCTCGGCCTGCCGTGCCGCGGCGACGACGTCGGGCCAGTCGGCGGTCGTGGCGCCGCCGCGGCCCATGCCGGTGTCGGCCTCGAGCTGGATCCGCGCGGGCACGCCCGCCTGCTGGGCGGCGGCGGCGATCTGCCGGACCAGGGCCACGGTGCCCGCCGTGAGGTCAACGCCGGCGGCGATGGCCGCCGTGTGCGGGGCGCCGGGGGCGCCGGCCAGGCACAGCACCGGCACTGTCAGCCCGGCCTGCCGCAGCGCGATGGCGTCGGCCAGCTGCACGACGCCGAGCCAGCGCGCACCGCCCGCCACCGCGGCCTCGGCGGCGGGCACCATCCCGTGGCCGTAGCCGTCGGACTTGACCACCGCCATGAGCGCGGCGTCGCCGACGTGCGCGGCCAGGGCGGCGGCGTTCGCGGTGATGGCGTCCAGGTCGATGAACGCCTCGGGGTGACCGTCCATAGCGACAGTGTGCCAGGCCAGCGGCACGGGAGCGGCCCGGCGGCGGCGGGGCCAGCCCGCCAGGCGGGCACCACGGCGGGCGCACGACGGCCGGCCCGGGTACGGTGTGGAGAGTCCCGGTCGCCAGCTCTGGCCCTTCCGGGCGGTCGGCCCCGGCACACCTTTGTTATGGATATAGGGAGATACGGGAAGAATGCCTGAGCTAATTCCGCTGCCCGTCCTGTTCGGCAATCCGCAGCGAGTAAGCCCGAATATCTCCCCCGACGGAACGCAGCTGGCCTGGATTGCCCCCCACGAGGGCGTGCTGAACGTGTGGCTGGCGCCGGTCAGCGCGGCCGAGGGCGCCGACCTGGCGGCGGCGCGGGTCATCACCGACGACACCGAGCGGGGCATCCGGCAGTTCGGCTGGGCCCACGACGGCCGTCACCTGCTGTACGTGCAGGACACCGGGGGCGACGAGAACTGGCGGCTGCACGACGTCGACATCCAGACCATGGAGCGGCGGGACCTGACCCCGTTCGAGGACGTGCAGGTCCGCATGGTGGCCATGGAGCGCAAGCTGCCCAACGAGATCCTGATCGGGCTGAACCGCGACAACCCGCAGCTGCACGACGTGTACCGGCTCGACCTGGTGACCGGCGAGCTGACCAAGGAAGTCGAGAACCCTGGCTTCATCGGCTGGGTGGCCGACGCGCAGATGGTGGTGCGCGGCGGGCTGGCCCCGCTCCCGGACGGCGGGTTCCAGCTCGTGGTCCGCGACAGCGCCGACGCGGACTGGCGGCTGCTGCTGGCGGTCCCGGCCGAGGACGCGCTCACCACCGATGTCGTGGGGTTCAGCGCGGACGGCCGGTCGCTGCTGATGACCGGCTCGGCCGGGGCGCAGACGGCCCGGCTGGAGCGCGTCGACGTGGCCACGGGCGCGATCGAGGTGCTGGCCGAGGACCCGGAGGCGGACGTCAGCGAGGTCCGGGTGCACCCGGACACCCGCGAGCCGCAGATCGTCGTGGTGCTCAAGGCCCGGTCGGAGTACCTGGTCCTGGACCGGGCGGTGGCCGATGACCTGGCCGCCATCCAGGCGCTGCACGCCGGCGACCCGACGTTCGTCAGCGCCGACGACGCCGACGACATCTGGCTGGTGGGCTTCACCAACGACGCCGGGCCGATCCCCTACTACCTCTACGACCGGTCCACCCGGTCAGCGAAGTTCCTGTTCGAGCACCAGCCGGAGCTGTCGCGGTACGAGCTGGCCGAGATGGAGCCGTTCACGTTCACCGCGCGGGACGGGCTGACCGTGCATGGCTACGTCAGCTTCCCGCGGGGCGCCGAGCGGTCCATGCTGCCGACGGTGCTGGACGTGCACGGCGGGCCGTGGGCGCGTGACGCCTGGGGCTTCAAGCCGGAGGCCCAGTGGCTGGCCAACCGCGGCTACCTGTGCATCCAGGTCAACTTCCGCGGGTCCACGGGCTACGGCAAGGACTTCGTGAACGCCGGCGACCGCGAGTGGGGCGCCAAGATGCAGGACGACGTCAGCGACGCCGTCGCCTACGCAATCAGCCAGGGCTGGACCGACCCGGCCCGGGTGGCGATCTACGGCGGGAGCTACGGCGGATACGCGGCGCTGGCCGGAGCCGCGTTCACCCCGGACCTGTACTGCTGCGCGGTCGACATCGTGGGGCCGTCGAACCTGCTCACCCTGATCAAGTCGGTGCCGCCGTACTGGGCGCCGATGATCGCCC
>JBOHCO010001673.1:0-2864 GCA_050698895.1 Streptosporangiaceae bacterium | reverse complement strand
CCGACCCGGACCGCCAGGTAGGACTCGGCACCGGTCACCGACCCGGCCGGCAGGGCCGCGCTGACCGCCCGCTCGTCGGCCTGGATGGCCGCGGCCGTGGCCGCGCTGCGGAACCGGTACAGCACCTCAGCGCTGGGCGGCTCACCGGGCCCGCGCAGCCGGGCCACCTCGCCGGGGGTCACCCAGCCGCTGGCCGAGGTGGTGACCGAGGTGGCGACGCCGACCACGGTCAGCTTCGGCCGGCCAGGCGCGCTGGTCACGCTGATCTTCGAGCCCAGCGGCTGCCCGATCTGGAAGTCGCTGGCCGGGTTGAGCGCCAGCACCAGCTGGCCGGGGGCCCGGGGCCAGTGCCCGGACTGCAGGCTGAGGTCGTCAACCGCGCCGCCCGGCGACGCGCGGCCGGCGAAGGTCAGCGACGGCAGGGACCCCTGGGACCCCGGCCCGACCTGGACGGTCGCGGCCACCTGCGGGAACGGTCCGTCCGACCCGGTCACCGCAGCCAGCCGGCGAGTCGCGGCCAGCTCGGCCGGGGTGACCCTGGCCGTGTCGATGCTGGCCGCCACGTCGGCGCCGCGCTGGGCCGCGAACGCGTGGTCGAACGGGGACCGGGAATCCACCACCAGGGCCAGGGCCAGCACCGAGGCGCCGACCGAGATCGCCAGCACCAGGCCGATGACGAACGTCTGCACGCGACGGCGGCTGACCCCGCCGCGCACCGCGCGGGCGACCGGGCCCATCATCGCCGTGCCTCCGTCACGGTGCCCGCGGTCTGGCCGGACAGCTTGCCGTCCACGATCCAGATCGTCCGGCTGGCGTAGCGCGCGGCCAGCTCGGGGTTGTGGGTGACCAGCACCATGGTCTGCCCGGACCGGTTGAGGTCGCGCAGCAGCTCGCCGATCTCGTCGCCGGTGGCGCTGTCCAGGGCGCCGGTGGGCTCGTCGGCCAGCAGCAGCGCCGGCCGGTTGACCAGCGCCCGGGCGATGGCCACCCGCTGCCGCTCCCCGCCCGACAGCCGGCCGGAGTAGGCGTTGCGGTGCTTATCGATCCGCAGCGCGCTCAGCAGCTCAGCCGTGCGGACCCTGGCCCGGGCCCGCGGCACCCCGGCCAGCTGGGCGGGCAGCAGCACGTTGTCCTCGACGGTCAGGTCGTCGAGGAGGTTGAAGAACTGGAAGATCATCCCGATCTGGCGCCGCCGGAACCGGGCCACGCCGGTCTCGCTGAGGGTGTCGATGCGGTCACCGTCCACGGTGACCGTGCCGCTGGTCGGCCGGTCCAGGCCGGCGATGAGGTTGAGCAGCGTCGACTTGCCGCTGCCCGAGGGACCCATGATCGCGACGGACTCGCCCTCGGCGACCGCCAGGGTGACCCCGTCCACGGCGGGCTGGCCGCCGCCCTCATAGCGCTTGGTGACCTGGCTGACCTCGATCAGCGGGTCGGGTGACTCGGTGAAGGTGGTGCTCATCGGATTCCTCTCGGAGGTGCGCTGGGCGAGAAGGAGCCCGGGCCACGCTGACCCGGGCGACCCTGAAAGCGTCGCGCGGCGGGCCGGTCCGGCGACATCCCGCTGAGGTCCCGTTCCGCGGTGGTGCTAGCTCCCCCGCCGGCCGGGAAGCCTGCGGGATGGGGGCCGTACCCTCGTTCCCCTAACCTCGGGATACAGCGGTTCAATAAAGGGCAGCGGCCACCCGGCCGCGGGGCGAGGAGGAGCGGATGGCGCCGGACAGCACCAGCGCCGCCCCCGCGCCCCGTACGTCGGGGGCAGCGCCGGCGGTGGCCGTGGCGCTGCGGGCCGTCCGGCCGCTGGTGTCCCCCTCGACCTGGCTGGCCCTCATCCACCTGCTGGTCGGGACGATCACCGGCGCCGTGGCTTTCGCCGTGGTCAGCGCCATGACCCTGCTCGGGCTGGCCACCCTGTGGTTCTTCCTGGCCGGCCTGCCCGTGCTGGCCGCGATGCTGTACCTGAGCCTGCGCTTCGCCCGCGCCGAGCAGGCCCGGTTCGCCATCCTGCTGGGCGTCGAGCTGCCGCCGCCCCCGCCGACGCTGCGCGACCCCGACGCCGGCTGGTCGCGGCAGGTCCGGGAGCTGTTCACGGCCCGGGCGACCCGGCGCAGCTTCGCCTACGCGCTGCTGCGGCTGCCGCTCAGCCTGGCCCAGACCACCGTCGTTGTCTTGCTGTGGTCATTCGCGCTGGCCATGCTGGGGCTGCCCGGCCTGCTGTGGCTGGAGCTGCATGCGAAGTTCCGGGTCAGCGCGCCCCTGCCGGCCAGCCCGGCCAAGCTGGCCGTCGCCTCGGCGATCGGCCTGGTCCTGCTGCTGGCCGCGCCGCGCGTGACCCAGCGCCTGGCCGCGCTGGACACCGCCTTCGCCCGGCGGATGATCGGCCCCGGCACCAGCAGCGCGGAGCTGGCGGCCCGGATCGGCGAGCTGGAGCAGAGCCGGGCCCGGGTGGTGGGCGCGGCGGACACCGAGCGCCGCCGGATCGAGCGCGACCTGCACGACGGCGCCCAGCAGCGGCTGGTATCCCTGGCCATGAACCTGGGCCGGGCCAAGGCCCGGTTCGCCGACGACCCGCAGGGCGCCATGCGCATCATCGACGAGGCGCACGCCGAGGCCAAGCAGGCCCTGACCGAGCTGCGCAACCTGGTCCGCGGGGTGCACCCGCCGGTGCTGGCCGACCGGGGCCTGGACGCCGCCATCTCGGCGCTGGCCGCGCGCTGCCCGGTGCCCGTCACGGTGCGCGCCGACCTGGCCACCCGGCCGGCCACCTCGGCCGAGGCCATCGCCTACTTCGTGGTCGCCGAGGCGCTGACCAACGTGGCCAAGCACGCCAGGGCCACCGAGGCCGCCGTCACGCTGGAGACCGA
>JBOHCO010001672.1:0-2638 GCA_050698895.1 Streptosporangiaceae bacterium | reverse complement strand
GAGCGAGCCCCGGACGAGGCCGACCGCCGCCGGACGATCGTGCGGATCAGCCCGGCGGCGCGGCCGCAGGTAGAGGAGTGGCTGGACGGCGCCGCCGCGCCGCTGGCCCGGGTGCTCGACCGGCTGGCCGCCGACGAGCGAGCAGCGTTCCTGAAGGCCATGGACATGCTGGAGGCCGAGTTCCGGGCCAGCGACGGCAACTGCCCGGCCGCTGCACCCCCGCCCCGGCCCCCGCCCCAGCCCCAGCCCGGCCCCGAGCCGCGGTAAGCACGCGCCCGCGGTCGGCCAGCGACCGCACGACCAGCCAGGGGCCCAGCTCAGAACGACAGGCCAGTTTGGGAACGCAGCGTCCGCCAGGAGGCTTCTTGCTGTTATCAGCGTTATCCCGGCTTCTTGCTGTTATCAGAGTTACCCTGGCTTCTTGCTGTTATCAGGGCGCCGGCTTCTTGATGCTGTCGGGCACTGGACTTCCATTTGTTATCGAGTATGGGTCTTCTTGCTGTTATCAGTTTGTGTTGGCTCGGCGGCCGCTTAGTGGCCGTGCGGGCCGGCGCTGGCGGCGGCCCGGCCGGCGGGAGCTAGCACGGCGGCGATCAGCGCGGCGGCCAGGGCGGCCAGCGCGCAGGCCACGAAAGCGCGGCTGAAGCCGGTGAGGCTGATCCCGGTCAGGCTCGGCGCGGCCAGGCTGGACAGGACCGCGACGCCGAGGGCGCTGCCGAGCTCGTGGAAGGTGTTGATGACGCCGGAGCGCAGGCCGGCCTCGGCGGGCGGGGTGTCGGCCAGCGCGGTGGTGGTGGCGGCGACAAGGGCAGCACCGATGCCGGCGGATGCGAGGCTCAGGCCGGCGATCAGCGCGACGGGGCCGTGCCAGTGGGCGGCGGCGGCTTCGCCGATGGCGGCGAGCGTCAGCGCGCCGGCGGTGAGCACCCGCCGGTCCAGCACGGTGGCCAGGTGGCCGCCCGCCTGGGCGCCGAGGATGATGGCGGCGGCGATGGGCAGGAAGGCCAGGCCGGTGTGCACGGCGCTGTACCCGCGCACCTGCTGGAGGTAGAACGAGCCGAGGAAGAAGCCGCCGACCAGCAGGCTGGTGGCGATCAGCATCAGGAACGCGCCGACGCCGACCGAGCGGGTGGTCAGCAGGCGGACCTGCATCAGCGGCGCGGCCGCGGTCCGCTCCCGCCAGCCGAACAGCAGGTAACCGGCGACGGCGGCGGCGATGGGAACCAGGGCCCGCGCGGTCAGCCAGCCGTCGCTGCCCGCGCTGATCAGGCCGTAGATGGCGGCGCCGGTGGCGGCCACGACGATCAGCGCGCCGGGCAGGTCCAGCGCGCGGCGACGCCGGGCCGGGCCGGCCGCAACCAGGACGGGCAGGGCGGCGAGCACGGCCAGGCCGATGGGCAGGTTGATGAAGAAAACCCAGCGCCAGCCGGCCTCGGAGGTCAGCAGCCCGCCCACGGCCACGCCGATGGCCGCGCCGGAGCCGCCGACGGCGGCCCAGATGCCGAGCGCCTTGGAGCGCTTGCTGGCGTCGAACATGGTGGTCACCAGCGCGAGCGCGGCCGGCGAGAGCAGGGCGGCGCCGATGCCCTGGGCGACCCGGCCGGCGATGAGCACGGCGCCGGTGTCGGCCAGGCCGCTGACGGCGGACGCGGCGGTGAACAAGGCCAGGCCGGTGAGCAGCATCCGGCGTGCGCCGAACTGGTCGGCGAGCCGCCCGCCGAGCAGCATGAGGCCGCCGAAGGCGACGGTGTAGGCGGTAAGCACCCAGGTCAGGTCGGCCCGGCCGAGGCGGAGCCCGGTGCCGATGGCGGGCAGCGCGACGTTCACGCCGGTGATGTCGAGGACCAGCATGAGCTGAGTCAGGCAGAGCAGGGCCAGCGTGAGCCAGGGTCTGCTGCTGGGGCTGGTGCTGTGGCCCGGGCTGGTGCTGTGGCCCGGGCTGGGACTGGCCGGTGGGAACTGTGGGTCGCGGCTGGCGGGTGTGGTGGCTGGAGTTGCCATGACTAGATGCCTCCCGATCTAACTCGTACTGCGTAGTACGACTTACTCTCGGCAGCCTAACTTACTCATACATCGATGTTCAAGTTGCCTGGTGGATGGGCGGAGTTTCCTGGTGGATGGGCGGATCAGCCTCGTGGGTGTCCCGTTGGTGACCCTCTGGGGTATGCGATGGGACACCCACGAGCTAGCGGCGAGGGCAGGGCGGGCAGACGCGGGGCCGGTGGGGTCTGTGATGCGCGCGGGGCGCGGGGGTGGCGTGCGGGCCGGGCTCGGGGGCCGGGAGTACGGGCGCTTCTGGATGTACCGAAACCCGCACCCCTGCGTGCCTGTCGATGTGCCATCAAGCCGGGCTGGGCCTGGGGCTGGGGTTTCAGGCGGCCGGATGGCTCTCTGCGGCCGGTCCGGAAGGCGCGGGCCCATGATCGCGGAAATCCGTCCGCGAATATCGCGGACGGCTTTCCGGGATCATGGCGCTCCCCACGGGGGCGGCCCGGCAAGGGGGAGCGGGCGGGCAGGCGGGCGAGACCGGGCCCGCCGGGAAAGGCGGCGCTGGCGGCGGGCTAGGCGGGCGGGACCGGGACCGGCGGGGTGTAGGCGGCGAGCAGGGTGGCGGTGATGACGCGGGCGGCGTCGGCGG
>JBOHCO010001671.1:0-3810 GCA_050698895.1 Streptosporangiaceae bacterium | reverse complement strand
GCCCCGGCCAGCGAGCGGGCCGGGTCCGGCTCCCTGCCACTGACCAAGCCCGCCAGCCCGCCCGCCCCGACCGTGCAGTCCGACGCCCTGAAGCCGCGGGTGCTGCGGGCCGGTCTCTACGCGGGCGGCGTGCTGGTGATCCTGCTGCTGCTCATCGTCGCCTACGCGGCGCTGCGCGGCCGCCGGCGGTCCGGCCAGGCGGAGCAGGTCGCGGACTGGAATCCGAACCCGCAGCCCGCCTACTCGCCCTACGGGTCGGGTGATCCGGACCGGCGCGACGGGATGATGGAGTTCTTCGCCGCGCCGGCCTCCTCCGCCCCGGCCCCGGCGACCGGGCCGTTCCCCCAGTTCCAGCCCGCCCACTTCCAGGCCGGGCAGGCCGCCTCGGCCCAGGTGCCCGCGGCCGGTGTCCTGGGGGCCGGTGCTGACGGTGCGGGCGACGGACATCGGGTCGGCGCCTGGATGCCGGTCGGGTCGGGAACACGCGGCCACAGCAAGCCCGCGCCGGTGTCCGGTACCCCGCCCTGGGAGCCCGCGGCCAAGCCCGACAGCGAGCTGCCCTGGGCCGCGCCCGCCAGCCCGCGGCGGTCCACCCCCCGGCCCGCGATCACGGCTGGTCAGCCAGCCCCCGGCCAGGCGGCTCCGGAGCCCGCCTGGCCGGTGAGCACGGCTGGGCCGGCAGCCCCGAGCCCCAGGTCAGCGGCCGCTCCCGCGGCGACGCAGGCGCCGGCGGCCAACCCGGCCGGGGCCGCGGAGCCCGTCGCATCCGCCCCGGCCGCGCAGGGCCCGCCGACCGCGCCATCGCCGACGGGATTGGCCTGGGAGGATCTCACCGACAGTGCCATGAAGGCGATCAGGGACACCGCACCCGGCTCGTCCACCGCGTCCGGCCTGACCCAGCGCACGGCGCCGGTGGCGAGCAGGCCCCGGTCGCCCTCGGGCTCGGACTGGGACGGGCCCGACGTCAGCGAGTCCGCCGGCCCGGCGGACGCCGCCGAGCCGGCTGGCCCGCAGTGGGACTCCACCGACGGCGATGCCTACCGGCCGTCGCCCGCCGACACCCGCGCGCAGGAACCCGGCAGCGGGCCCCGCTGGCGCCGCTCCGAGCCCAGCGAGCCACGCCGGTCCCGGTCCAGCAGCGGCACCCACCGCAAGACCGCGGGCCGGAGTGCCGACAGCCGGGGTGCGGAGAGCCGGAGTGCCGACAGCCGGGCGCCCAAGCCCCGGGAGCCGAGCGCTAGTGACACGGGCAGCTTCCGCGTGCCGGCATCGCCTGATAATGCCTGGCCGGCTGACGACGCCGGACGCGGCTGGGAGTCCGCCGACAGCGACAACCGCCGGCCGTCCACGTCCGAGGCGCACTGGCCGCTGGACGATGAGACCAACTGGCCGACGGCGGGCCACCCGCCCTGGCTGCCCGCCGCCCCGGCGGCCGAGCCCGGCGACTCGGGCTGGCCCGAGCCCCGGCCGTCCGCCGCCGAGCCCGCGGAGACGTGGCCGACCGCCGACAGCGCCAGATGGCAGCCCGCCGGGTCGGAGGCCCTGTGGGAGCCGCCCGCTGCGGACCGGGAGCCGGGTGGCGAGCAGGCCGACGAGGACCCGTTCGCCTGGCGCCCGAGCGCCTCGACCGAGACCTTCCCGGCCATCGGCGAGGACTCCTAGCCCGGACCCTAACCGGACCGGGCGTGCTAGCTGGCGGCCCGCTCGGCGGCCAGCTCTTCCTTGCGGACCGACGCGTACATCGGCACGTACTCCTGGCCTGAGAGCTTCTGGATGGCCTGGATGACCTCGTCGGTGACGGCCCGCCGCTGCCGGGCGCCGATGCCCTGGGCCCGGAGCGCGGCAAAGGTCAGCGGCTCGCCGATCCTGATCCCGATCTTGCCCGGCCGCGGGATCTTGCGGCCCGGCGGCAGGATCCGCTCGGTGCCGATCATCGCCACCGGAATCACCGGGGCGCCCGAGTTCAGCGCCAGCCAGCCGGTGCCGACCCGCCCCCGGTACAGGCGCCCGTCCGGTGACCGGGTGCCCTCCGGGTAGATGCCGAACAGCTCGCCGGACTGGAGCAGGGCCAGCGCCGCGTCCAGCATGTCCTGGGCTGCCCGGGGGCCCGCGCGGTCGGTGGACAGCTGATTGGTCGCCCGCAGGTAGGCCGCGATCGCCTTGTCCCGCAGCCCGGTGCCCGTGAAGTACTCGGACTTCGCGGCGAACGTCACCGGCCGGGGCACCATCAGCGGCAGGAAGATCGAGTCGACGATCGATAGGTGGTTCGACGCCAGGATGGCCGGCCCCGACTCGGGGATGTTCTCCATGCCCGTCACCTCAGGCCTGGCCAGCGCCCGCAGGGCCGGTCCAGCGATCAGCCTCGACGCCCGATACTGCACTCAGCCCTCCTGCTCGCAGCCCTCCGCGGACACCCGGGAGACCGTCGCCCGGGGCCAGTGCGGCCCTCACAGATTAGCCCGCCGACCGGCGGTTACAGCATCGTGGCCGACGGCTTGTGCACCCGATGAGCCGTTAAAGCGTCTCTTGTGTGGGCCCAGCGTGAAATAAGCAGGGGCGCGGCGACGGCCGTGCAGGTTTTGGGGGGGTCGACGGCATGACCTCACGGATAGCTAGTAAGGGCGGCACCGGAGGCTGACATGACGAGCAGCATTGAAGAGATCCGCAATCACGGGACGGCATCGAGCTATAACAACCTTGGCTGCCGGTGCGACGCATGTCGCGCCGCCGCCTCTGCGGCCCGGCAGAGCTGGGTGCGGTCGTTGCAGAACCGGAAGTTCGCGGATGTGCCGCACGGCACGCCCTCGGGCTACCGCAACTGGGGCTGCCGCTGCGACCGGTGCACGCTGGTCCGCGCGTCGGAAGCCCGCGAGCAGCAGCGCAGGAAACGCGCCAAGGAGGGGTAACAGGCCGGCGCGTTATTGGGGTGCCGGGGCGGGCCTGACGGCAGCACAATGCCTCATGGCTTCCTCGTTCTGGCCCCTGGCCGGCCTGCGATTGCGGACGCCGCTGCTGGAGCTGCGGTGGCCCAGCCAGGCCGACCTGGATGCGCTGGCCGGGCTGGCCGCGGACGGGGTGCACGATCCCGCGGTCCAGCCGTTCGGGGTCGCATGGACCGACGTCGGCCCGGCCGAACGGGCCCGCAGCGTGCTCCAGTACCACTGGGGCCGCTGGGCGGCCTGGACGCCGGCGGACTGGCGGCTTGAGCTCGCCGTCGTGCGGGACGGGACCGTCGTCGGGACCCAGGGCGTGTCGGGAACTGACTTCGCCATCCGGCGGGAAGTCACCACCGGGTCCTGGCTCGGCCGCGCCTTCCAGGGTCAGGGCATCGGCACGCAGATGCGGGCCGCGGTCCTGGCCCTGGCTTTCGAGGGCCTGGACGCCAGGTACGCGTGCTCGGACGCCTTCGAGGACAACGCCGCCTCGCTCGGGGTATCGCGCAAGCTCGGCTACGCCGACGACGGCATCCAGACATTCAGCATCCGAGGCCGGGCCGCGGTGTCCCGCCGGCTGCGCCTGGACCGGGCCGCCTGGCAGGCGGCCCGGTCCGTGCCGGTGGAGGTGACGGGGCTCGAGCCCTGCCTCCCGGACTTCGGTCTCGGCGGCTGAGCGTCCGGACGGCAGGTGCCGCCCGGACGCGCTAGACCCGGGCGGCGGCCATCTCCCGTGCCGGGCTCGCGTCCCGCGGGCCACCGGGCCGGGCCGCGCCGGTCAGCAGCTTGTCGGTCAGCACGGTGCCGGTCAGTACCTTGTCGGCCAGCACTTTGTCGGCCAGCACGGTGCCGGCCAGCACCGGGCTGGTGAGCACCG
>JBOHCO010001670.1:0-2696 GCA_050698895.1 Streptosporangiaceae bacterium | reverse complement strand
GCACCGGGCCGGACCGCGCGCACCTCGACAACCAGCCCGACGGCCAGCCTGGGGACCACCCCAAGCCCGGCCCCGGCGACGCGCGCCGGGCCGTGCTCACGGCCAGCGCCGGAGTCCTGGGTGAGATCGCCGAAGCCCTCCGCGCGCGGCCGTCGCAGCGCGAGGATCACCTCGTTTCCGCCCGGGCCCGGATCAGTCCGGACTCCGCCGCCGACGGCCACCCGCGGAGCTGGGCGGGCGAGTCACTGCGCGGCCAGCTGCGCTCGGCGGTCCGTATCGCCCAGCGGCTGAACGACGCCCAGCCCGGCCTGTCCCGGCGGGCCGCCACCCGGCCGACGACCCGGCTGCCCGTCCGCGACCTGCTGCTGACCCTGCGGGCCAACGTCAGCCTTTCCTCGGAGGCCGGCCGTCACGCGCTGCGGCTGGCCATCGTGGCCGGAGTGGCCGAGGTCGTCGCCCAGTCGGCCGCGCTGCCGCACGGGTACTGGATCACCCTGACGGTGCTGATCGTGCTGCGACCCGACTACGGCTCGACGCTGTACCGCGGCCTGCAGCGGGCGGCCGGCACCGTGGTCGGCGCCGGGCTCGGCGTGGCCACCGTCTTGCTGGGGCACTTCGGCACCTGGGCGCTGCTCACCGCGCTAGGCGTGTCGCTGCTCGGCGCGTACGCGGTGCTGACGGTGAACTATCTGTTCTTCGCGATCTTTCTCACCGACTACGTGGTGGTGCTGCTGGCGCTGCTCGGACTGCCCGCCGACCAGACCGCGGTGGACCGGCTGATCGGGACCGGGGTCGGCGCGGCCCTGGCCCTGGTGGCCTACATCCTGTGGCCGACCTGGGAGCGGAGCTCGGCCAGCGAGAAGTTCGCCCGGCTGATCCTGACCGAGTGCCGCTTCGCCGCCATGCTGCTGGACGCCTGGTCGGACCCGGGCAGCGATGAGGCCCGCCAGGCGGTGGCCAGCAAGCTCACCGCCCGCCGGGCCCGCCTGGACGCCGACGCCTCCGCCGACCGGCTGACCGACGAGCCCGAACGGCCGCCGATGACCAGGGAACTGGGCCAGGCCCTGATCTCGGCCGGGCACCGGCTGGCCATCACCACGCTGGCCCTGGAGGCGGCGGTCGGCGCGCACCACGCGGCGCTGCGGCGGCCGGCCCAGGCCGCCCCGCTCGGCGCCCCGGTCAGCCCGGCCAACTCCCCAGTGAGCCCGGCCGACCCTCCAGCCCGCCTCCCCGACCCCCCGACCCGCCTTCCCGACCCCGCAGCCCGCCTGCCCGACCCGCCGACCCGCCTCCTCGACCCCCCGACCCGCCTCCCCGACCCCCTCCAGGCGCCGCTGGACCGGCTGGGCGGCATGATCCGGCAGGCCGGGGCGCAGCTGGCCGAGTCACTGCGGCGGATGGGGCCGCCCGGCCCGCTCCCGCCCATGCGCGAGGTCCAGGCCCGGCTCCCGCGCGATGACGACGACGCGGCCGGGCTGTTCGCGGCCACCGACGCCCTGGTCGACACCCTCAACACCGTCCGCGACATCCTCCGCCAGTACCTCGCCCGCTGATACCGCTGATACTCCGCTCACCCCGCTCACCCCGCTTACCGCTCACCCGCTCCCAGCACGACTCCGACATGGGCACCGAGGCCATCGAGGCGCTGAACAGCGTGCGCGCCCAGCTGGCCGGCCTTTACCCGCACCTGTCCGCGCGGCGGCTGTGGCGGATGGAGGGCATCACGCTGCTGCCCGGCATCGATGACTTGCCGCGCCGGACCGAGGTGACCTACCTGAGCGAGGCGCAGGACGTCATGTACTACGCCCAGACCCACCCCATCTCGCTGATCACCATCTGGGCCATCCAGCGCGACAAGGGCGGCTGCCCGGGCGCCATCGACAGCAACTCCTGCTCCGGCCTCACCCAGAGCCGCTGGGAGTTCAGCCATCTGCTGGAGGCCTACACCCGCTGATACCCGCTGACACCCGCTGATACCTACCCGGCGGATCGCTCACGGTGCTTTCCATTCGCGATCCGCCGGGCCGCTGCCGGCCCGGCGGATCGCTCACAGGCGCGGGTCGACCGGCTCGCTTTCCAGCGCCAGCACGCCGAACACGCACTCGTGCACCCGGTACAGCGGTTCCGCGGCGGCCAGCCGCTCGAGGGCCTCGATGCCCAGCGCGAACTCGCGCACGGCCAGGGCCCGCTTGTGGCTGACGTTGCGGGACCGCAGCCGGGCCAGGTTGCGCTCGGCCGTGTACTCGGGCCCGTAGATGATCCGCAGGTACTCGGGCCCGCGGCACTTGATGCCCGGCGGGGCCAGCCCCTTCGGGCCGCGGTGCACCACGCCGGCGGGCTTGACCACGATGCCCTCGCCGCCCGCCGCGGTCAGCTCCTGCCACCAGGCCGTGGCCGCCTCGACGCTGGCCGGGTTGTCGAGCGTGACGTCGACCGACCGGGTCGGCCGCAGCAGGACCGGGTCGGCGGCCACCAGGCGGCCGATCTGGTCCAGGTGCCAGCGGTGCGGGCGCAGCGCGTGGACCGCGCCCGCCCCGGCCAGGATCTGGAACGGGGCCAGGCTGAGGTCGTCCACCGAGTCCACCGGCCAGCAGTACCGGCGGTAGGCGGCGGCGAACCGGCCGGCCAGGACCCGCCGCTGCTCGGTCTGCGCCAGCAGGCCGGCCACGTCCAGGCCGCGCCGGCCGGCCGCGGTC
>JBOHCO010001669.1:0-4081 GCA_050698895.1 Streptosporangiaceae bacterium | reverse complement strand
ATCCAGCGGCGGGTCGAAGGCCGGCGGCCGCAGGCCCGTGTGCCGGATGAGGAGGTCCAGGCCATCGCGGGTGAGGAACTCGGCCGACAGCAGGCCGGGCACCGCGGTCAGCGCCCGCCGGGCCAGCTCGTGCACCTCGGCCAGCCCGCTCAGGGCGGTGAAGGCGGTGACCAGGTCGCGCGGTCGCGGCACCAGCTGGAGGCGGGCGCGGGTGACGACCGCCAGCGTGCCTTCCGAGCCGGCCAGCAGACCGGGATAGTTATAGCCGGTGTTGTCCTTGGCCAGCCCGGACAGGTGGGACACCACCGTGCCGTCGGACAGCACCGCCTCGACCCCGCGCAGCTGGGCCCGCATCGGGCCGTAGCGCAGGACCCGCAGTCCGCCCGCGTTGGTGGCGATGGCGCCGCCGACTGTCGCGCTGTCCCGGCTGGCGATCAGGATGCCCAGGTCCAGGTCGGGGCGGGCGGCGCCGACCCGGGCCAGCGTGACCCCGGCCGCGGCGGTGACCTGGCGGGCGTCAAGGTCGACCGGGCCCAGCTCGGTCAGCCGGGTCAGGCTGAGTACCACCTCGCCGTGCAGCGGGATACCGCCGCCGACCAGCCCGGTGTTGCCGCCCTGGGGCACCACCGCCAGGCCAGCCTGAGTGCAGCAGGTCAGTACGGCGGCGACCTGCTCGGTGTCGGCCGGCCGGACCACGGCGGCGGCCCGGCCCTGGAAGCGTCCGGTCCAGTCCACCGCGAACCCGGCGGTCGCGTCGCCGGTCAGGACGTGCGGGCCGCCCACGATGCCGGCCAGCTCGGCCTGGATCGAGGCAGTCAGTTCCGCTGGCACGAGCTGCGTGCCGCCTTTCCCGGAGGCGTCAGGGTCCGCCGGATCAAACCCCTACGGAGCGTCGCACGCCCGCATGGCCCGTGTGAAGGCCTCGCCCCGCTCGCGGTAGTTGCGGAAGACCCCGAAGCTCGGCGCGGCGGGGGACAGCAGCACGATCCCGTCCGGCCGGGCCCAGTCGAAGGCGGCCTGCACGGCCGCGTCGAGGTCCGCGCACGGCAGCACGGCCAGCCCGCTCTGACCGGTACTGGCCAGGACGGACTCGATGGCGGCCCGGATGCGCGGGCCGCTGTCGGGCAGCGTCAGGACCAGCGTGGGCGCCGGGCGGGGCGCCAGCCCGGCGGCTAGCGGGGCGTAGTCGATGCCGCGGTCGTGGCCGCCGGCGATGAGCGCTACTCGCCGGCCGGGGAAGGCGTCCATGGCCGCGAGGGTGGGCAGCACGTTGGTCGACAGGCTGTCGTCCACGAACATCACCCCGTCCACCGTGCCGACCGGCTGGAGCCGGTGGCTGAGGTGCTCGAAGCCCTGGGCGGCGGCCCGCAGCGCGGCGTCGTCGCGGGCCTGGGGCACGCCCAGCGCGTCCAGGCTGGCCCGGGCGATCAGCGCGTTGCGCCGGTTGTGCGTGCCGAGCAGGCCCAGCGGCGTCATCCAGCCGGCCTGCGGGTCATCGGCCGCGTGCACCCAGCTGACCCGCGGGCCGAGCAGGCCGGCCCGCTCCCGCAGCAGGTCGCTGTCCCCGTTGGCGATGGTCAGCTCCGCGCCGGGCTGTGAGCACACCGACAGCTTGTCCCGGTAGTAGGTCTCCACACCGCCGTGCCAGTCCAGGTGGTCGGGATGCAGCGAGGTGACCGCGACGACCGGCGGCGAGCAGGGCAGGTCGGTGGCCTGGTAGCTGGAGGTCTCGATGACCCAGTAGTCGTAGGCCGCGCCGTCCACCCGCGGGTCCCACGGCGGCGTGCCGATGTTGCCGCCGATCAGGCAGGCGTAGCCCAGCCGGGTGAGCAGGTGCCCGGCGATGGCGGTGGTGCTGCTCTTGCCCTTGGTGCCGGTCACGCACAGCACCCGGTCGCGGTCCGCTTCCTGGAGCCACAATCCCAGGCCGCCCGCCACCGCGATGCCGCGTTCCTCCAGTTCGGCCACCTCGGGCCGGTAGCGGCTGATGCCGGGTGACTTCACCACCACGTCGCAGTGCTTCAGCGCGGCCAGGCCGCTGCTGGCGGTGGCGAACACCTGGAGGCCGTCCACGTCGCCGGGCGGCGGCCGGTCGTCCACCAGCACCGGCTCCACGCCCAGCGTGCGCAGCCGGGCCAGGCTCGCGGTGCCCTCGACGCCCAGGCCCCAGAGGCCGACGCGGGCGCCGCGCAGGTCAGACCAGCAGATCTTGGGGCGCATAGCTATCCGGGATGAAGTGATCGCTCATGGGCAGGAGCAGCTTGGCGGTGTCGGGCAGGTCGGGTGTCCGGGCCACCTCGGCCGCCAGCACCTGGAGCAGCCGGGTGTCGGCCCGGTCTGGCCGCTGCGCGGCGAGCAGCGCAGCGGCCCGGCATTCGCCGATCTCGCCGACGCACTCGAACGGCTTGCTGTCGGGCAGCGTGCCGAGCAGCGCGCGGAACTTCGGGGCCAGGGACTCGGTCGCGCTGGTTCTTTGGGGGGTTCCAGGGGGTCCTCCCCCTGGGTCGGCACCGTCGGCCAGCGGCTCCTGGCCGCCGAAGATGGCGCTGAGCTCCGCGGCGGGCAGGAACGGGGCCAGGATCAGGTCGATGAAGCAGCACTTGTCGCAGCGGCCGCACCAGTGGTCGAGCCGCCTGGACTCGTCCAGGTGAAAGGCCCGGTTGCAGCTGCGGAACGTGTCGTGGTACTCGGTCAGCTCGGCGAACCGGCGCGCGACCCACAGCTCGCTGAACGGGCGCAGGAAGGAGAAGTAGCTGACCCCGCCGCTTCCGCTGCCCAGCGTCGCGTCCAGTACCTCGCGGAAGGCGCCCTCGAACGTCATGCTCTTGGAGAACTGGTGGTTGACCGGGCGGCCGTCGGCCTCCAGCGTCGGGATCGACGCCGACCACTCGTTGGACATCACCACGGCGTCGCGGCCGGCCAGCACCGCGGCCATGACCGCGATCGCGGACAGGATCCCGGTCACCGGGACGTGCCCGTTCAGGAACCCCAGCTCCGCCGAGCGCAGTAGCTGCGGGTCGATCTCGCGGCCGGCCCGCACGATGGGCAGCGCGGTCACCGCGGCCGGGGCCTCGATGGCCTCGAACCGGCTGCCGGGCCGGCTCATGACGAACAGCGCCGCGTCGGCCCGGCGGCGGACGTGCTCGACGGTGACGATGGAGTCGATCCCCCCGCCGAACGGCACCAGCGGCCGGGTCGGCGCCGCCGACCGCGGGTCCGCGGCCCGCCCGGCCGGGGCGTCGGGCTCGGGGCGGCTCGGGCCCTCGATGCGCAGCCCGGACAGGTCCAGTCCGTTGCGGTAGGCGAACTCGGCCAGGCCGTCCAGGTAGAACGAGCGCAGGAACCGGCGCTCGGTGTCGGTGACCGCCGTCGCGCCGAGGTCGATGACCGGCGGCGCGGCCGTCTTGTAATAGGAGACGCCGGCCAGCAGGAAGACCAGCCGCGCCGCCTCGCCGGCGGCCGGGTCGTCCCAGCGGCCGCCGGGGTCGAACGTGATCTTCTCCTCGAACTGCCGGTCACCCAGCGAGTACCGGCACGACAGCAGGCCCCGGTCGGGGTCCAGCCGCCAGGACTCGTAGCGGAACGGCGCCGGGGTTATCAGCGGGTCGGTCATCGGCGGGGCGGTCATCCGCGCGTCTCCTCGCCGGGCGCCGGCCGCTGATCGGTGTGCGTGAGGCGGGCCACGAGCGCGAACCTACCGCACGGACGCGCGGTCCGGTCGCTGAAGAACCGCCCCGGGCCCCGCCCGCCGGGATCCGGCCCGGTCGGCACCCCGGCGACGTGGATCTGGCCGTCTGGCACGCCCGCGTCGGCGAGCTGCCGGCGGTTGGCCGCCCACAGGTCGAGCAGCCACCGCCCGGTGCCGTCCGGCCGCAGGATGGCGCCGGTGTCCCGGCCCGGGCCGCCGCTCGTGCCATCGCCGCTGCTGACGTCGTTACTGACGTCGTCACTGGCGTCGGCGCCGGGGCCGAAGTAACGCCGTACCTCGGTCGCGACGTCCTCGCCGACCTGGTAGCGGTCCGGGGCGATGGCGGGCCCGAGGCCGGCTACCACGCGCTCCGGCCGGGCGCCGATCCCGGCC
>JBOHCO010001668.1:0-4562 GCA_050698895.1 Streptosporangiaceae bacterium | reverse complement strand
GGATAGCAGCGACAGTAGTAGTACGAGCTTGTAGCGCATGCCTTTCATAAGGGTGTTCCTCCCCAATCGGCCCCTGCGGCCGCCATGGGAGAACTCCGCGCCCCCGGAAGGCAAAGGCCGGTTATGCGCCTTTCCAGCGCCAGGGAGCAGCGCGCGACGGATCGCCCGCACTGCTGACCTAGTGCGAGTTCCGTCCGGAAGGTAAGAGATTGCTCATGGCGCTGCCCGGATCATAGCGACCCGGGAACGATCCGACAATAGGGCCAGATCCGTTCACCGTAGTGAAATAACGTCCCACCAGCACCACGGTCATGGAGCTCTTGACTTCAAGCGCGCTTGAAGAAATAGCTTCAGCGGCACTGGCACCAGGCGCAGGAGGCGGCCGTGAGCGAGCTGGCGAGCAACTGGGTCCGGGCCTCGGCGGTGGACGACATCCGGGTCGGCGGGGCCCGGTCGTTCGCCTACCTGGACAAGCGCATCGCGCTGTTCCGGACGCCCGGCGGGGTGTTCGCGAGCGACAACCGCTGCCCGCACCAGGGCTACGCGCTGGTCCGGGGCGACGTCAAGGACGGCGTGCTGACCTGCGCCTGGCACAACTGGAAGTTCGAGCTGGGCACGGGCGCCTGCCGCTACGGCGGTGAGAACATCCGGACCTATCCGGTCCGGATCCGCGACGGCCAGGTGTTCGTGGACGTCGCCGACCCGCCGGCCGACAGCATCCGGCCCGAGCTGTTCGCCAGCCTGACGGTGGCCATGGACGACCTGGACGTGGGGCGGCTGGCCAGGGACGCGATGCGGCTGCAGCGGATCGGGACGCCGCTGGCCGACGTGGTGCGCGAGGGGGTGCGGTTCGCGGCTCCGCGGGCGGAGTACGGCTGGGACCACTCGCTGGCCACGCTGGCCGACTGCCTGCGGATGAGCCAGTTCTTCGGCGAGTCACTGCGCGCGCTGCCGGTCATCCAGGGCCTGTCGGTGGCGGCCGAGGACCAGGTCCGCCGCCCGCCGCGACGCCGGCCGGAGCCGGTCGACCCGGTAGCGGCGTACGGCTCGGTGGCCGGCGCGCTGTGCGCGTACCCGGTGCTGGTCGACGAGGAGCGGGCCGACGAGGCCGAGGGGCTGCTGCGCGGGCTGATCGCGGCCGGGGTGGCGCCAGCCGCTTTGCGCCACATGCTGCTGACCGCGGTGACCGACCACTTCCTGGCCTACGGCCACTCGATGATCTTCGTGCAGAAGGCGTTCGAGCTGCTGGACCAGATCGGCTGGCCGGAGGCGGACGCGGTGCTGTCCCCGCTGGTACCCGAGATGGTGCTCGGCACCAGGTACGACAAGCTGCCCTACATGCGCAAGTTCCTGCGCGCCTGGGCAGGCGCGGAGGCGGACCTGGACGAGCTGGCCCGTCGCCCCGCAGCGGGCCGGCTGGATCAGGCCGGCTACCAGCGGGCCCTCACCGACGGGTCGCCCGAGGAGGCGGCCGGGGCGCTGCTGGGCGCGCTGGCGGCCGGGGCACCGGTGCCGGCCGTGATCGACGCCACCGGGCGGGCGGCGGCCGAGCGGCTGGCCCGGTTCGACATCGAGCTGGACCTGGACGACACCAACGACTGGGGCTGGCTGGACGTCACCCACACCCTGACCTACCTCAGCGCGCTGCGCTGGGCCTGGTCGGCCGATCCGACGCCGCAGGTGCTGCGCGGGCTGTTCCACGCGGCCTGGTTCGTGCAGTGGACGGGCCAGTTCGATGTGCGCGGTACGGGGCGGGCCCGGCCGGCGCCGCACCCGGGCGAGGACGCGGAGCAGGTGCACCAGGCCATCGTCGGCCGCGACCCGGAGGCGGCGGTGGCGCTGGTGGACGGCTACACGGGGCCCCGAGCGGACCTGGAGCGGGCCCTGATCCAGTCGGCGGCGCAGGACCACTCGACGGCGCCGATCATGGTGGCCCACGTGGTGAAGACGGCGCAGGCGGCGGTGACGGAGTCCCGCGCGCTGGGCGATGGCCAGTCGGCGAAAGCGCCGATCGCGGCGGCGGCCCGGTTCCTGGCCAGCCCGAAGCGGGAGCGGTTCGTCTACCAGTCCACGCTGGAGGCGATCACGACGCTGCGCGGTGTCCCGAAGGCCGAGTCGGACCAGGTCCGCCCGCCCGCGTAGCGCCCAGGGCGAGGGTCATGAAGGTGCTGCTGGGGCTGGGCCGGTAGCTGCCGAACGGGCCGCAGGGCCGGAACCCGGCCCCGGCGTACAGGGCCCGGGCCGGGGCGAAGGCGTCCTGGGTGCCGGTCTCCAGGCTGACCCGGCCGCAGCCGCGGGCCCTGGCCACGCCCACCAGGTGCTCGACCAGGGCCCGCGCCACGCCGCGGCCACGGGCCGCCCGGGCGGTGTGCATGGACTTGAGGTCGGCGTGCCCGTCGTCAAGCTGCTTGATCGCGCCGACGGCCAGCAGGTCGCCGTCACGGCGGAAGCTGAAGAAGGTGACCGCGGGGTCGAGCAGGCCGTCCAGGTCGAGGGCGTGCACGTCCTGCGGCGGGCTGGTCGCCCGCATCAGGGCCAGGTGCTGCTCCAGCAGCGCGCGGACGTCGGCGGCGCGCGGGTCGTCGACCGCGATCTCCCCGTCAACCATGCCCAGAATCTACCGGCCCCGGTCAGTCAGGCCTGGATGGCGATCTGGCTGACCGGCGGCAGCGTCACCCCCAGGCCCTGAGCGAGCCCGGTGCTGGCCCGGACGGCGACCAGCCGCCCGTGCGCGGCGACCACGAACAGCCAGCGGCTGTCGGGCGACCAGGCCAGCGTCTGTCCGCTGGCCGAGGCGTTGCCGAGCGGTACCGCGAGCTGTTCCTGGGCCCCGGTGACCAGGCTGATCAGGTGGAGCGTGACCTGGCTGCCGTCAACCCCGAACACCGCCGCGGTCGTCCCATCGGGCGAGATCACGCCCGGCTGGCCCAGCTCGGCGTAGGGCACCAGGCCAGGGAGCACTCGCCGCGCCCCACTGGTCGGGTCGACGGTGACCGCGGTGCACCGCTTCCGGGTGCAGCTCGCCATCAGCCACCGGTGCGGGCCGACGGCCACCACGTAGCCGGGCACCCGGTGCAGGCCGCCGGGCCGCAGGTCGTAGACGGAGGGCGTGATCCGAATCTTGGCCGTGTCGTTCATCAGCGGATAGCCCTGGCCGTCCGGCGTGGGCACCCAGATGCCCCGCGGCAGCCGCAGGGAGTGACCGGCGCTGCGGCCGTCCAGCCAGGCCAGCGACAGGGACCGGGCCTGGTAGCCGGGCTGGATCCAGGCCTGGCCCGGCCGCGGCCCCGGCACGACCAGGCCGCCGCTGGCCAGCAGGCCGGTCAAGGGCCGGGCCCGGCGGCCGTAGGGGATGAGGTAGCCGGGTACGAAGTCCAGCGGGCGGATGATCGCCTGGCTGGGGCCGGCCAGGAAGTAGGCCGGCCCGGTGCTGGCCAGCGGCGGGACGGCGGTGCGGGTGACGCGGCCGGCGGCGGGCTGGATCCGGACGAGCCCGTCGGGCCCGTAGGTGGCCAGCTGCCAGCCCGCGGTCACGCCGAGCAGCCGGTGGCCCACCTCCCGGACGGGCGCCAGCACGCCGGGGCGGCGGGGCGGATGGTGATGCCCCTGGTGGATCACGACCAGCGTGGCGATGACCGCGGCGGCCAGGCCCGCTAAGGCCCAGCCGGGCCAGCGTCGCCGGGTGTCGCGGCGTGAGCCGAACCGCACCTGATCGAGCATGGCGGCCCCCCGTTCACTTGAGGATGTTGATGGCGCGCGCGATGACCAGCGCGCCGATGGCCAGCGAGATGGCGGACTGGACCGCCATGGTCAGCTTGGCCCACCGGGCCAGCGGCATCACGTCGGTCGGGCTGAACGCCGTGGCGTTGGTGAACGACAGGTACAGGTAGTCCACGAACCGCGGCTCCCAGTCGGGCGGCGCCAGCTCGGGCGAGGCCATCTGCGGGAACATCAGGTCCGGGTGCCTGCGGGTGCCCTCGGCCCTCGGCACCGGGCCGTCGCGGTCGAACTCCCAGTACCACAGCGAGAACGCGATGACGTTGGTGATCCAGATCGACGCCCCGGTGGCCAGCAGCGGGAGGGCCGAGGTGTCCGACTTGCCCTCCAGGATGGCCTTGATGAGCAGCACGGCCGAGGCCGCGTTGAACACCGACATCAGCATGATCACCGCGATGCTGCCCGCCCGGAGGAGCGGGCCGCCGCGCTCGATCCGGAACGGGTTGGCGATGGTCAGGGCGACCCCCAGCGCGGCCTCCAGGATCGGCAGCAGGTACTGGGGCAGCGGGCGGGTCAGGTGCGAGGGCAGCAGCATCTGCAGCACGATGGCCACGGCGATGGTCAGCGTGACCGGCCAGCGTCGCTCGCCGGGGGTCTTGCGCAGCCAGGCCGGGATGGGCAGGCCCATGGTGCGCGCCGTGGCCAGCTCCTCGGCCCGGTGCATCCAGATGGTCCACGGGTCGAAGCTGCGGTGCGCGCGGGGCCAGGGCCAGGGCGGCGTGGCCGGCGGGGCGGTCGGCGCAGCCGGAGCGGTCGGCGCAGCCGGAGCGGTCGGCGCAGCCGGA
>JBOHCO010001667.1:0-1208 GCA_050698895.1 Streptosporangiaceae bacterium | reverse complement strand
CGGATCTGCCCGGCCCACCCCCAGGTGGTGCCGACCGCGGTCACCGGCGGCCCGGTGCTGCGCGGCGCGATCCTGGCCGCCGTCGACCAGGCCCGCCGGACCATCCTCGACTCGGTCGCCGCCCCGGCGTAGCCCCTCCCGCCAATCCCGTCACATCAGCCACCGGGTCCAGGACCAGTTCGGATCGTCGGTGTCATAGGCCGGATGATCTGAACTGCTCTCGGGGCATGTGGCGGGTGGGACTGACGGGGCATCCTGGCGTGGCGCTGAGTGCTCAGGGGCCGAGGTCCCACAGGAGGCGGTAGTAGCGGGTCCTGGCCACTGCCGGCGGCAGTTTCTCCGGGCGGCGCTCGGCAAGGAGCTAGCCTGGCTTGCCGCCGCTGCTGTCGCGGCGCAGCAGCGGCAGCACGAACCACAGCCCGGTGAACACCACCCCGACGACGATGGTCATCAGCACCGTGGCCAGCCCCGGGGCCACGTAGCTCAGCACCAGCGCCACCGACGCGGTGATCGACAGGCCCACCGCCACCAGGCCCAGGATGGCCAGCACGTTGGCCGTCCGGATCAGCGACTCCTTCTGCCGCCGCCGGAAGACCAGCCGGTGGTAGGCCACCGGGCTGAGCAGCAGCCCGGTGGACACCGCCGCCAGCAGCAGCGCGGTCAGGTACAGGTCGCGCTGGGCCGTGTCGAGCCGCACGAACCGGGTGGTGAACGGGATGGCCAGCAGGAAGCCGAACAGCACCTGCACGCCCAGCCCGGCGATGCGCACCTCCTGGAGCAGCTCGGCCAGGTTCCGGTCGTCGCGCTGCGCCTCGGTCTCCCCGCGCGGGTCCGCGGCCGTCCCGGTCATCGCCTCACCTCCCTGCCTCCAGGCCAGACACCTGCCCTCAAGACGCCTGGTTAGACTCGCCAAACTGCCCGACAAGAGGAGCATTAACATATGAGCTCAGCGCCGGTCGTGCTTGATGGCGAGTCGCTGACCTGCGCCCAGGTCGCTGCCGCGGCGCGGGGCCGGGCGCCGGTCACCATCAGCGACACGGGCCGGGACCGGGCCGGGGCCGCCGCCCTGGTCGCGGCCGAGGTCACCGCGCAGCGGCCGGTCTACGGCCGGACCACCGGCGTGGGCGCCAACCGCGACCAGCCCGTCGGCGCGGCCGACGAGCAGGCCGGGCTGCGGATGATGCGCAGCCACGCCGGCGGCGGCGTCC
>JBOHCO010001666.1:0-4210 GCA_050698895.1 Streptosporangiaceae bacterium | reverse complement strand
CAGCGCCCGGGTTCACCCCGAGACCAAGATCGTCGAGCTGCCCCGACCCGCCGGAGTGGTACTTGCGCTAACGCCGTCCACCAACCCGATCGCGACCGCCTACTTCAAGGTGATCCTGGCGCTGATGACCAGAAACGCGGTGGTGGTCAGCCCTCATCCGCTCGCCCGGGAAGTCACCACCGATGCAGTACGCACGCTGGCCGAGGCCGCCGTCGCCGCAGGTGCACCGGACGGATGCCTGCAGGTGGTGGAGGAGCCCACGATCCCCCTGATCGAGGCGTTGATGACCGATCCCACCACGGACGTGATCGTCGCGACCGGTGGCACCGCCGTCGTGCGCGCAGCCTACCGGTCGGGCAATCCGGCGATCGGCGTCGGCCCCGGCAACGTGCCGGCGCTGGTCGACGCGACCGCTGACCTGGCCAAGGCGGCCCGCCGGATCGCCGACAGCAAGAGCTTCGACAACTCGATCCTGTGCACCAACGAGTCGGTGCTGATCGTGACCGAGAAGGCTGCGCCGACCCTGCTGCGCCACCTCAAGCGGGAGGGCTGCCACCAGCTAGACGAAGCCGACCGGGACAAGGTCCGCGACCTGGTGTTCCCCGGCGGCCGGTTCGACACCCGGTTCGTCGGCCAGGACGCGACCTGGATCGCGGCCCAGGCCGGCATCCGGGTGCCGGGCACGACCCGCGTGCTGCTGGCCCCGTTCCGCCTGGTCGTCCCGGAGGAGCCGCTGGCCCACGAGAAGCTCTGCCCGGTGCTCGGCCTGGTCACCGTGCCCGGCGAGGAGCAGGGCGTGGACGCGGCCCGGGCCGTGCTGCGGATCGGCGGCCGGGGCCACTCGGCCGCGATCCACTCGGCCAGCCCGGCGACGATCATGGCCTACGGCGCCGCGCTGGACGTGCTCCGGGTCGCGGTCAACGCCGGGAGCAGCCTGGGCAGCTCGGGCATCGAGACCGGGCTGGCGCCGTCGATGACGATCGGGACCGGGTTCTTCGGCCGGTCGTCGGTGGGCGAGAACCTGCAGCCCAAGCATCTCGTGCAGTGGACCAGGCTGGCGTACAACAGCGACCCGGCCGAGGGCTTCGGTGACTTCGCGGGGCTCGACCCGTGGGCGGCGCCCGCGGGGCCGGTGCCGCCTTATCCGGTGGCCTCGAACCTGGGCAATCAGCGGCCGGGCCCGGCACCGGACGAGGTCCGTTATTCATCTTCCGCGGCCCGCCCAGAGCTGGAGTCGCTCAGAGCGGAGATCCGCCGGGTGATCATCGAGGAGCTGCAGGCCCTGCGGCGCGACGGGCTGGGTGGTCTGGGTGGCTGAGCTGCGGTCGTTCATCTTCATCAACCGGCTGCAGCCGCAGACGATGTGCTACCTGGGCACCTGGATCCGCGGCAGCCTGCCGCGCAGCGGGGACGCCGCGCAGGTCATCGAGATCGCGCCGGGGCTGGACATCGAGCCGCTGACCGACGTCGCGCTGAAGCACGCCGGGGTTCAGGCCGGGATCCTGGTCGTGGAACGGCACTTCGGCTACCTCGAGATCCACGGCCGCAACGACGAGGTCCGGGCGGCCAGCACCGCCGTGCTGGAGGAGTTCGGGGCCAGCGCGAGCGACGCCACCCGGCCCCGGGTGCTGGCCTCGAAGATCATCACGATGCTGGACCCGCAGCACGCGTTCCTGATCAACCGGAACCGGCTCGGGTCGATGGCCCTGGCCGGGGAGTCGCTGTTCGTGCTCGAGATGCAGCCCGCCTCGTACGCCATCCTGGCCGCCAACGAGGCGGAGAAGGCGGCCCGGATCAAGGTGGTCGACTACCGGATGATCGGCGCCACCGGCCGGGTCTACCTGTCCGGCTCGGAGGCGGACGTCCGCCAGGCCGCCGACGCGGCGCACGAGGCGCTGGGGAGCCCGGGATGAGCGACAGCCGGGACGCCGAGGTGCTGCGCGGGCTGGTCCGCGAGGTGCTGGCCGAGCTGCTGCCAGCCGCTTCTTCGCCGACAGCCCAGCCCGCACCGCGCCAGGAAGGCCCCGCCTTCACCCCGCGCGACGGCGTGCGCGACGTGGAGACGGTCAGCCTGCGGACCGACGCCGAGCTGGCCGCGTTCGTGACCCGGCTGCTGCACCTGTTCGAGAATCCCCGGCACCGGGATGACCTGCGATCCGGGCGGCTGCGGTTTCAGCTGCCCCCGGCCGGGGTGGCCGGATCGGCCCGGCCCGCGCACCGGATCGAGAAGGGCGCGGTCACCGAGGCCGCGGTCCGCGAGGCCGCGCAGGCCGGCGCCCGGCTGGTGCTGGGCCGCCGCGCCGTGCTGACCCCGCTGGCCAGGGACCGGGCCCGGGCCGCCGGGGTCGAGATCGAGAAGGAGCGCTGATGCTTACCGCGACCGTGACCGGCAGCGTCTGGGCCACCCGGCGGCTGGACGAGATCCCCAAGGGCGCCTTCCTCGAGGTGGAGGCGGACGGCACCGGGCAGCGCCTGGTCGCGTTCGATGTGCTGGGCAGCGGGATCGGGGAGCGGGTGCTGATCGCGCAGGGCTCGGTCGCCGCGGCCTGGTTCCCCGGCAAGCCGCCGCCGGTGGACGCGCTGATCATCGGCTCGATCGACGAGCCGTCCAGAGAGTAAGGGAGAGGGACATGGCTGACAACGCCATCGGGATGATCGAGACCAAGGGGTACGTGGCCGCGCTGGCCGCGGCCGACGCCATGGTCAAGGCCGCGAACGTGGTCATCGTCGGCCGCCAGGAGGTCGGCGACGGCCTGGTGTCGGTGACCATCGTCGGGGACGTCGGCGCGGTCAAGGCCGCCACCGAGGCCGGCGCGGAGACCGCGAGCAGCGTCGGCGAGCTGATCTCGGTGCACGTCATCCCGCGCCCGCACACCGAGCTCGGCAGGCACTTCACCATCCGCGGCGAGTAGGCCGCGATCATGGCGCTGACCGCGCCGGCCGGCCCCGAGCTGCGGGTGCACCTCCTGGTCCGGGACCTGCAGCGGCAGTTCGCGGCCTACCTGGGCACGCCGACCCGGGCCCGCGGTTACCCGCCGATGGAGGGCGAGCACGCGCTGATCGTGGAGGTCGCGCCGGCGCTGGCCATCGAGCGGGTCACCGACCTCGCGCTGCGCGCGGTGCCCAGCGTGGAGCCCGGCATCTTGTTCGTCGAGCGGCAGTTCGGCGTGCTGGAGGTGCACGGCGCCGGCCTGGCCGACGTCGAGCGGGCCGGGCAGGCCATCCTGGCCGGGCTCGAGGCCAAGGCGGCGGACCAGCTCCGGCCGCGGGTGCTGTTCTGTGACGTGATCGAGGACATCACCGACCGGCAGGCGATCCTCATCAACCGCACCCGGGGCGGCTCCATGATCCTGCCCGGCGACGCGCTGCTGGTCTGCGAGGTCACCCCGGCGCTGTTCACCGCGCTGGCCGCCAACGAGGCGGAGCGCGCCGCGCCGGAGGTCACCCTGGTCGACGTGTCCATGATCGGCGCGGCCGGCCGGATCTACCTGAGCGGCCCGGTCAGCGCGGTCACCGCGGCCAGGGACGCGATCATCGCCGTGCTGGCCGGGGTGGAAGGCCGCGAGCACGCCGAGGCGGCCCGGTGACCCGGCGAGCGGACCGGTGAGCCGGCCATGAGCACCCACGACCTGTCCGGCGGCGGGGATGTCCTGGACCGCGTGACGCGGTTCGCGCAGCGGGCTGCCCTGGCCTACGGCTGCGCGCCGGCCAGCACCGTGCGGCTGCTGAACGTGTCCGAGAACGCGACCTACCTGGTCGAGCAGCCCGACCAGGGGCCGTGCGTGCTGCGCGTGCACCGGCTCGGCTACCACACCGGGACCGAGATCGAGTCCGAGCTGGCCTGGATGGACGCGCTGCGCGCCGAGGCCGGCGTGCGCACCCCGCGGGTGCTGCCCGCCCCCGGCGGCCAGCGGGTGCTGGCCCTGCCCGACGTCAGCGACGCCGGGGAGTCGCTGCGGCACTGCGTCCGCTTCGAGTACCTGCCGGGAACCGAGCCCGCCGACGACGACGCCAGCCACTTCGCCGAGCTGGGCGAGATCACCGCGCGGATGCACCAGCACTCCCGCCAGTGGGCCCGGCCGTCCTGGTTCACCCGGTTCAGCTGGGACTACGAGACGGCGTTCGGCGCGCGGCCGCGCTGGGGCCGGTGGCAGGACGGCATCGGCGTCGGCCCGGCCGAGCGGGCCGTGCTCGGCCGCCTGGCCGGGGC
>JBOHCO010001665.1:0-1666 GCA_050698895.1 Streptosporangiaceae bacterium | reverse complement strand
GACCAGCACCTCCGCCCCCGCCGCCGCGAAGTCGTCCAGGGCCTGCTCGATCAGCGCCCCGGCCCCCGCCTCGTGCAGCGGCACGGGCAGGAAGCCGCCCACCGCGCCGAGCCCGAACCGGCCCAGCGTCGCCGCGCGGGCGGCCGGGTCCGCGGGCAGGAAACCCTCCGGCCCGAACTCGGCCGCGGTCAGGCCGAGGTCGCGCATCTCGGCCAGCACCCGCTCGGCCGGCAGCTGATAGCCCCAGCCGGGCACCTCGCACACCCCCCAGGAGATCGGCGCGCCCGCCACCCGCATCTTGATCTTGCCGCCGGCAGGCGGCGCGGGGGGGTTAGGGGGGTCGCCCCCCCTGGACGGCACAGTCACGGGCGGACCTCCTCGACCAGCACCGGGGCGCGCCGGGCCCGCGACAGCTCGCAGGCGTCGGCGACGCAGCTGGCGGCCAGGGCGTCCTCGATCGGGCAGGGGCTCGGGCCGCGGTCGGCGGCGATGCCGATGAAGGCAGCCAGCTCGCTGCGGTAGGCATCGGCGAACCGGGCGAAGAACTGCGGGCAGGGCGGCCCGGCCGGGAAGGCGACGCCCGGCTCGGCCGACGGCAGCGGCAGGCTGTCGTCCAGCCCGGCGCAGATGCTGCCCGCCGACCCGAGCACCTCGAGCCGGACGTCGTAGCCGGCGCCGTTGTACCGGCCGCTGCTGACCGTCGCCAGCGTGCCGTCGTCCAGGGTCAGCAGGGCCGACATGGTGTCCACGTCGCCGGCCGCGCGGAAGAAGTCCGCGCCCCGGTTGGCACCGGTGGCGTAGACGGCCACGATCTCCCGGCCGGTGACCCAGCGGATCGCGTCGAAGTCGTGCACGCCGCAGTCCCGGAACAGCCCGCCCGAGGTGGCGATGTAGGCCGCGGGCGGCGGCGCCGGGTCGAGCGTGGTGGCCCGCACCGTGTGCAGCCATCCCAGCCGGCCGGACTGGACGGCCGCCCGCGCGGCCAGGTAACCGGGGTCGAAGCGGCGCTGGAAGCCGATTTGCACCGGCGGGCCGGCCCCTGCGGCCCGCTTGAGCACGGTCAGGGTGGCGCCGATGTCGGACGCGACCGGCTTCTCGCAGAACACCGGCAGCCCGGCGTCCAGGCCGCGGACGATGAGGTCCGGGTGCGCATCGGTGGCCGCCGCGATGACCAGGGCATCCAGGCCCGCGGTGAGCAGGGCGTCCGGGGAGCCGGCGGCCTCGACGGACAGCGCGGCGGCGGTCAGCCGGGCCCGCTCCTGGTCGGCGTCGGCGACGATCACGGACTCGACCGCCGGAAGCCCGCGCAGGGTCTCGGCATGAAACCTGCCGATGCGTCCGACCCCCGCGACTCCGATGCGCATGACGTGTCCCTCCACCCAGGCCGCCAGCATCGCCGGCCGATGAGTCCAGCCTGGCCGGAGCATGTCAGGCTTGTCAAGAAATTGACTTAATGTCCTTACAATATGCTCTCCTAACATTGACTTTACGCGGGAGACGACCAGCGAGGCTGACGGCGGCGCCGGGCCACCCACGGCGGGGGCCTGGGCGGGGTCGGGGCAACAGGTGGCGGCCGACGGGCCTGATCAGCCGGAAGGCTCGTAGTACACGGTGACCGAGATGCCGCCGGGACTGACCGTGAGGGAGTTGACAAACGACGGCGGCG
>JBOHCO010001664.1:0-1564 GCA_050698895.1 Streptosporangiaceae bacterium | reverse complement strand
ATCCCGCTCCGCGAGGCGTGCGCCGAGCTGGCCGGCTGGCCGCCCGGCAGCGTCAGCGCGCTCGGCACCGCGGTCGGCCAGACCCCGGTGGACGACCTGTTCGCGCTGGACCTGGCCCGGGTGGCGGATACGGCCACGGCCCGCAGGGGCAGCACCGGGCGGACGGTGCTGGTCGCCTCGCTGCAGCGCAGCGCGGATGACCTGGATCACGCCAAACTGCTCGGCGAGATGCTCGGCCGCCCGGTGCACTGCCTGATCAGCGAGCCCGCCGCGGCCCGGCTGGGCGCCCGGACCACCCCGGGCGCCCGCGAGGACGCCACCGTGGTGGACATCGGCGCGGGCACCATCGACGTCATCGCGCCGGACGGCGAGGTGGTGGCGGCCGGGGCCGGTGACCTGCTCACCGCGGCCGTGGCCGAACTGCTGAGCCTGCCGCGGGCCGCCGCCGACTGGGTCAAGCGCGGTCCCTGCCTGCGGGTCACCGGCAGCCAGCAGTTCGAGGCCGAGGACGGCAGCCACGGCTTCCTGGACCGGCCCGCGGCCGCCACCGCGCTCGGCATGCTGGCCGCCCCCGGCCCGGCCGGGTTGCTGCCGTTCGACCGGCGGCACAGCCCGGCCGAGTGGCGGGCCATCCGGCTCCGGCTCAAGGAGGCCGTCTTCGCGGTCAACCTGCGCCGGGTGCTGGACGGGGCGCTGGACGGGGCGCTGGACGGTAAGTCCGGCGCGCAGCTGCTGATCGTCGGCGGGCCGGCCGGGGACGACGAGCTGCTCGGCGTGCTGCTCCGGGCGCTGCCCGAGGGCATCACGGCCGGCCGCGGCGACGTCGGCGGCACGCTGCCCGGACCCTCGGCGGGCCACCGGCACGCCGCCGCGCTGGGCCTGGCCCTGGCCGCCACGGCCGGGCTCCCCGCCTAGCAGCCACTCCGCCTCATCAGTCACACGAGTGGCGGACCCCGTGAGCAGTTCGGATTACCGGGTCTATCACACCGACGATCCGAACTGCTCCTGGAGTGTGGGACGCCAGGGGGCGATGGGGCGTCCGCGCCCGCGCCCGCTAACCGCACAGGCAACACAGGCCACACAGGCCACACGGCCAAAGAGTGGTTCGGATCGTCCGTGCTATGGCACCGACGATCTGAACCACTCACGGGGCATGGGACGGGTGTTAGCCACTGTGCGCTCTGAGGCAGCGGCCGGGACCGCAGCCGCCACCGCGGCCGCCACCGGCCGCCACCGCAGCCGCCACCGCAGCCGGGACCGCTGGGCTTGCTAGTATGTAATATCGACACCGACGCCATTGTTCATCTGTTATAGAATCTATTGTCGATCCCGCATGACCTCCGCCGCGCGGGGCAGGTGTGGCCCGGCGCGGCCCGGGCAGGGGCCTGGTCAGTGAGCATGCAGCACTGGGGTTTGCAGCACCGGGAGGACATCGTAGTGGCCATCGCGACCGTCAACCCCGCCACCGGGGAGACCGTAAAGAGCTTCGACGAGATGAGCGAGGCGGATGTCGAGCGCTGCCTGGCGGCCGCCGCGACGGCCTTCGAGAGCTACCGGCTGACCA
>JBOHCO010001663.1:0-1716 GCA_050698895.1 Streptosporangiaceae bacterium | reverse complement strand
CCCTCGAGCAGCGCTGTCGGTAAGCTGCCGCCTGGTAGGCCGGCTGGCCGCTGGCCCCCCACGATGACCGGAGGCTCCGCTGACACGACGCGCGCTGATCACCGGAATTACCGGTCAGGATGGCTCTTACCTGGCTGAGCACCTGGTCGCTCAGGGATATGAGGTGTGGGGCCTGGTCCGGGGTCAGGCCAACCCGCGGGTCCGCCAGCTGCGCCAGGTGCTGGGCGACGTCAGGCTGGTCCGCGGCGACCTGCTCGACCAGGGCAGCCTCATCTCCGCGGTCGAGCGGGTCCAGCCCGACGAGGTCTACAACCTGGCCGCCATCTCGTACGTGCCCATGTCCTGGCAGCAGGCCGAGCTGACCGGCGAGGTCACCGGTCTGGGCGTGCTGCGGGTGCTGGAGGCGATCCGGGTGTGCAGCGGGGTCAGCGCCTCGCGCAGCCCCGGGCGCGGCCAGATCCGCTTCTACCAGGCCTCGTCCTCGGAGATGTTCGGCCAGGTCCGCGAGTCGCCGCAGACCGAGGCCACGCCCTTCCACCCGCGCAGTCCCTACGGCGTCGGAAAGGCGTACGGGCACTTCCTGGCCCAGAACTACCGTGAGTCCTACGGGATGTTCGCCGCCTCCGGCATCTTGTTCAACCACGAGTCACCGCGCCGCGGCGTGGAGTTCGTGACCCGCAAGGTCTCACTCGGCGTGGCCAAGATCAAGCTCGGCTACGAGCGCCAGATCCGGCTGGGCAACCTGGGCGCGAGCCGGGACTGGGGCTTCGCGGGCGACTACGTGCGGGCCATGTACCTCATGCTGGCCGCCAGCGAGCCGGCCGACTACGTGATCGGCACCGGCGTCACCCACTCGGTGGAGGAGCTGGTCAGCCTGGCGTTCGAGGTCGCCGGGCTGGACTGGCGCGACCACGTGGTCACCGACGCGGCGTTCATCCGGCCCGCCGAGGTGGACCGGCTGTGCGCCGACCCGGCCAAGGCCAGGGAGGAACTGGGCTGGGAACCCACGATCGGCTTTGAGGAGCTGGTCAGCATGATGGTCGAGGCCGACCTGAAGCTGCTGTCCACCTCCGACCACCACGCCGAGGACTCGTTCGGGCCCGACTCCTGGTAGTGATCTCTGTACGAAGCCGCAATGGAGCCCGCCGCTGATCGGCGGGGTGACAAGACGTTCGGCCACCTGCCGTTGGCGCTGGCGCCGCCGCAATGGAGCCCGCCGCTGATCGGCGGGGTGACGGCGCTGACGGCCAGCCAGATCACCATTGACCTCAAGGCCCCAATGGAGCCGCCGCTGATCGGCGGGGTGACCGGATGTCGTGGGTCTGCTGGATGAGCAGGGTCGCGCCGCAATGGAGCCCGCCGCTGATCGGCGGGGTGACTGTTCGTAAGCATTCATCCCTGAAGGAGCGGGGCCGTGTCAACGGGGGTTTTGCGGGGGTCTGGCGGCGTGGCTGGGCGTGCGTGACTGGCGTCTCCTGTTTCCCGATAGCTGCGATGTCCGTGGCGAGCGGCCGGGCAGGTCAGGGACCGGGCGGGGCCCGGCCGCCGCAGGCGGCGCCGGAGGCGTCCTTGAGGTGACCGGCCGGTCACCCGACGATTGGCGGCGGGAAACGGGAGCCGGGGCCTTGCGGGTATTCGGTTGTGTCAGGTCGTCCCATGTCCGGTGTCATCCGGGTGCGGGCAGTGCCGCTGGCTGCATTCATCCCTTCGCGTGTC
>JBOHCO010001662.1:0-4220 GCA_050698895.1 Streptosporangiaceae bacterium | reverse complement strand
AAGGGCGGCCTGGGGAGGGAGCAGCATGGACAGCCTGCCGATCGGTGAGTACGCGCTGCTGTCGGACTGCCGCTCGGCGGCGCTGGTCAGCCGGCATGGCTCGGTGGACTGGCTGTGCGTCCCGCGCTTCGACGGACCGTCGGTGTTCTGCCGGCTGCTGGATCCGGCGGGCGGCCGCTTCGCGATCCGGCCCGCCGGCGAGTTCCAGGTCCGCCGCCGGTACCTGGACCGCACGATGGTGCTGGAGACCACGTTCGAGACCGCGGGCGGCACCGCGGTGCTGACCGACGCGCTGGCGCTCGGCGCGGAGGAGCGCGGCCATGACCTCGGCAACGCCTCGCCCGGCGTCCTGCTGCGCCGGCTGGCCTGCACCGGCGGCGAGATCGAGTTCGAGGTCAGCTACGCGCCCCGGCCCGAGTACGGGCTGATCCACCCGATCCTGACGCCGGTTCCCGGCGGGATCACCGCCAGGGGCGGCGCGGACCGGCTGTTCCTGTCCACCTCGGCCCAATTCGACGTGGACGGCGCGGCCGCGACCGCCAGGGTCGCGCTGACCGAGGGGCAGGAGTCCGTCTTCGCGCTGGGTCACGGGCAGATGTCCGGGCCGCCGCTGGAGCCGCTGGCCGCGGCGGACATCGTCACCCGGCTGGACGACGCGGTGACGGGCTGGCAGTCCTGGTCGGCCCTGCACCAGTCGTACGAGGGCCCCTGGCGGGAGCTGGTGCACCACTCCGGGCGGGTGCTCCAGGCGCTGACCTTCGCCCGGACCGGCGCGATCGTTGCCGCGCCGACCACCTCGCTGCCCGAGACGGTGGGCGGCCAGCGCAACTGGGACTACCGCTACACCTGGGTGCGTGACGCCAGCCTGACCATGGAGGCGCTGTGGGTGGCGGCCTGCCCGACCGAGGCCGGCGTGTTCTTCGAATTCCTCGCCGACGCCGCCGCGACCCTGCCGCAGAGCGGCGCGGACCTCCAGATCATGTTCGGCATCGGCGGCGAGCGGGACCTGACCGAGCGGGAGCTGCCGCACCTGGCCGGGTGGCGGGGCAGCCGGCCGGTCCGGATCGGCAACGGCGCGTGGACCCAGCGGCAGCTCGACGTGTACGGCGAGCTGCTGAGTGCGGCCCAGCGGCTGGTCGACAAGCTGGGCGAGCTGGACCCGGTGACCCGGCAGTTCCTGACCGCCGCCGCCGACACCGCGGCCACCCGGTGGCAGGAGCCGGACCAGGGGATCTGGGAAGTCCGCGGTGAGCCGCGGCACTTCCTGTACTCCAAGCTCATGTGCTGGGTGGCGCTGGACCGGGCGATCGCCCTGGCCACCCTGCTGGGCGCCGGGGACCGGGTGCCGGCCTGGACAGCCGTCCGCGGCAAGATCCGGACGGCCATCCTGGACCAGGGCTGGAGCGAGCGCGCCGGGGCGTTCACCCAGGCGTTCGGCGGCGAGGAGCTGGACGCGTCCAGCCTGATGCTGGCCATCACCGGGTTCCTGCCCGCGGCGGACCCGCGGATGAAGGCGACCATCGACGCCACCGCGGCGCGGCTTACCGATGAGCGCGGGCTGGTGTACCGGTACCTGGCCGGCGACGGGCTGGCCGGCGACGAGGGCACCTTCCTGCTCTGCACGTTCTGGCTGGCCCAGGCCCAGGCGCTGGCGGACCAGGTCGACGCGGCTACCGCGACGTTCGAGCGGGCCATCGCCGCGGTCAGCGACGTCGGCCTGCTGGCCGAGGAGGTCGATCCGCACGACGGCGAGATGATCGGCAACTTCCCGCAGGCGTTCAGCCACATCGGCCTGGTCAACGCGGCCTGGGCGATCGCCGAGGCGCGCAAGCGGGCCGGCGGGGCCTAGCGGGCCCGTGGACTGTCTGCGCTATTTCCCCCGAACACTGGTTATCTGCCGCCTGCTAGCGGGAATCATGATCGCGGCCCGGGCGGCGTGCCGTTGCCCGGCCGCGCTCTTCCTTGCTCGGACGCGTGGACGGGGCACCGCCCCAGGTCAGACTTTCCAGATTGACTTAGTCGTATAGCGGTTCAGCGACCGAGGCACAGGATAGGAGCGGGGATGGCGGACGACACCGTGAACATGCTGCTGGAGGTCGTGGTCCTGCCAGTGGCCGACGCTGATCGCTCGAAGGCCTTCTATCAGGGCCTGGGCTGGCGCCTGGACGCCGACATCAACGTGGACGCGGACCACCGGATCATCCAGTTCACCCCGCCGGAGTCGCCCGCCTCGATCCAGCTCGGCACCGGCATCACGACGACGACGCCCGGCTCGGTGCGCGACGTGTACCTGATCGTCGAGGACATCGAGGCCGCTCGCGCCGCGCTGCTCAGCCACGGCGCGCAGGTCAGCGACGTGTGGCACGGCCTGGGCCCGGGCGGCGACCGTCGCCAGCCGGGCCCGGACCCGGACCCGGACGGCGGCACCTACCGCAGCTTCGCCGCGTTCGCCGATCCGGACGGGAACACCTTCCTGCTCCAGCAGATCACGCAGCGGCTGCCGGGCCGGGTCTGGGGGACCGACGTCGGGAAGCTGGCCGACCTGCTGCACGAGACGTCCGAGCACCACGGCCGCTTCGAGGCGGTGGCTCCGAAGCACGACTGGTGGGACTGGTACGCGGCCTACATGAACGCCCGCCAGCGCGGCAGTTCGCCGGACGAGGCCGCCGACGCCGCCGGGCGATACATGGCGGATGTCAAGCACATCGTCGTCCAGTAGACAGCCGACGGAGGTAGTGATGAGCACCAACCATGACTATGACGTGATCGTCTTCGGCGGCGGCGCGCCGGGGGAGCACTGCGCGGCGGCGATCGCCGTGGGCGGGCTGCGGGTCGCCGTCGTGGAGCGGGTGCTGGTCGGCGGCGAGTGCTCGTACTGGGCCTGCATCCCGTCCAAGTCGCTGCTGCGGCCGGGCGAGGCGGTGCAGGGCGCGCGCAACGCGGCCGCCGATGCGCAGGCCAACGTGCAGGCCGCGCTGGACTGGCGCGACTACATGGTGTCGAACTACTCCGACGCCGGCCAGCAGCAGTGGCTGGCCAGCCGGGGCATTGACCTGCTCCGCGGCACGGGCCGGCTGGCCGGCCCCGGCGTCGTCGAGGTCGACGGCGTGCGGCATACCGCCGAGCACATCGTGGTGGCCACCGGGGCGGCGCCGTTCGTGCCGCCGGTGCCAGGCCTGCGGGGCCTGGAGGGCGTCTGGGGCACCCGCGAGGCAACGAGCATGAAGGCCGTGCCGCGCCGGCTCCTGGTGCTCGGCGGGGGGCCCGCCGGGGTCGAGATCGCGCAGATCGTCCGTCGGCTCGGCGGCGAGGCGGTGATCGTGGAGGGCGCCGACCGGCTGGTGCCCCGCGAGGCCGCGCCGCTGGGCCACGCCCTCGCCGAGGCGCTGCGCAAGGACGGCATCGAGATGGTGCTCGGCAAGCAGGCCACCGCCGCGCGGCGGGATGGCGACGAGTTCGTGCTGGAGCTCGACGGCGCGCCCGAGCTGCGCGGCGACCGGCTGCTGGTGTGCACCGGCCGCCGCCCGCGGGTGACGGACATCGGGCTGGAGACGGTCGGCGTGAAGGCCGAGCCCGAAGGGATCCCGGTGGATGACCACATGCGCGCGGGCGAGAAGCTGTGGGCCATCGGCGACGTCACTGGCATCTGGCCGCTGACCCACGTGGGCGAGTACGCAGGCGACGTGGTGGCGGCCAACATCCTGGGCCACCCGCGGGTGGTGAACTTCGAGGCCGTGCCGCGGGTCACCTACACCGATCCGCAGGCCGCCGCGGTGGGCGCGCTGGACGGCCAGTACAGCGGCACCGCGCAGGTGTCGGAGGTGCCGAAGACGGCCACGTACACTCACAAGTACGCCGAGTCCAACGGGTTCATGACCCTGCTCAGCGACGGCCAGCGGCTGACCGGCGCCTACGCGCTCGGGCCCGAGGCGGGCGAGTGGCTCCAGCAGGCCACGCTGGCCATCCGCGCCCGGGTGCCGGTTGACGTGCTGATGGACACGATCCAGCCGTTCCCGAGCTTCAGCGGGATCTACGACGCGGCGCTGAAGGAGCTCAACATGGCGATCATCGACATGCCGCACCCGCGCCGGCCGGTGGACGCGCAGATGGCCAACCTGCCCACGGGGAGCGGATCATGACGAGCGCAGCTCCGGCCCCGGCCGGGCAGCACCAGCCAGAGCTGGCCGGCCAGACCGTCGTGGTCATCGGCGGCAGCTCCG
>JBOHCO010001661.1:0-4270 GCA_050698895.1 Streptosporangiaceae bacterium | reverse complement strand
GGATCACCCCGGCCAACATGGCGATGGCCGCGATCACGAGGACGTTCACTCGGCGGGCCTCCCGTCGGTCACCACGAGTTGGTGCACGACGATGACCTCCCGGTCGGCGTCCATGCCGAGCACGAAGCTGTTGGGGGCGACCGACCGGCCGCCAATGAGCAGCACCCGCCGCGTCCGGCCCTCCGCGGTGTCCGGGCCGTAGCGGGCCGGCAACTCGCGGAACCCGCTTTCCGGCTCCTCGCCGCGGGCCAGCCGCCGCCACAGGGCCGCGAAGACGATCCCCAGGTCCCTGGCCACGTCGACGGGCAACCTCAGCGCCGGCGCCACCCACTCGATCCGCGGCCGGAACCTGACCCGGGTCTGGTCGGCGGCCAGCTCGGCCAGGAAGGCGCCGAGGGCGGCGGCCCCCGCGCCGGCCAGCAGCTCGTCAAGCGCGATGGAGTCGTCCAGGACGACCCAGAACGACATCAGCAGGACCCACCACACCAGCCACGCCCCGGCCCGGCGCGCGACCACGGCCTGCCGGCGTGCCCGAGCGTCGCGCTCGGCGCGCGCGGCCTCCCCGCTCAGTTCGTCGGTCACCGCCGCCAGTTGCCCGCGCGACGATCACGCAAACCTGGCCCGCTTGGTCAGGCTGATCCCGGCTATGGATGTCGTGCTCGACCGGTAGCTTGGCGGCGGGGTGGATGGAGATGACAGCTGACCTGGCCGGGCCGGTGCGGGCGATCTGCCTGGCGCTGCCCGAGGTGACCGAGCGGCTCAGCCACGGCGCGCCGACCTGGTACGTCCGGGACAAGAAGTCGTTCGTGACGTTGTGGGCCCGCGGCCACCACGCGGATGACTTTCCGCATCTGTGGTGCGCGGGACTGCCGGGAGCACAGCAGGAACTGACCGCCGCCGAGCCGGACCGGTTCTTCCGGCCGCCCTATGTCGGCGGGCGGGGCTGGATCGGCGTCCGGCTGGACCGTGACCTGGACTGGGCCGAGATCACGCAGGTGTGCCGGGACTCCTACCGGGCCATCGCGCCAGCGCGCCTGATAACTCTCCTCGATCAGTAGCCGACCCGATGCCGTCGCGGACCAGCGCCAGGCAGCGCTCGGCCTGACCGGGGTCGGCGGCGGTCGCGGCGATCCCGCTGGCCAGGGTCAGCAGGTCGGCGGCGTCGAGGCCGGCGCTGGCCGCGCCAGCGGACTGGGCGCGGGCCAGCAGCCGGGCCGTAGTGGCCCGCATGGCCTGGTGCCAGCCGTCGAACAGCGCCGAGCGCTCCCCGTCCGAGTCTTTAGGGATGGCCAGCGCCAGGTCGCGCTTCGCGGCCACGTGCGCGATGAACTCGCGCAGCCAGGCGAACAGGGCCGCTCCCGGCGGCTCGCCGGCCAGCAGGGCCTCGCCCCTGGCGCACAGCGCGGCCACCTCGTCGGCGTAGACGGCGATGAGCAGCTCGCGGCGGTCCGGGAAGTGCCGGTACAAGGTGGCGTTGCCGAGGCCGGCCCGCCGCGCGATCTCGTCCAGCGGCGCGTCCGCCCCGCCCTCGCCGAAGACCTCGCGGGCAGCGGCCAGCAGCAGGCCGCGGTTGCGCTGGGCGTCGGCCCGCGGGGACCGTCGCGGCGGGCCGGCACGGGCTGAGGACATGCGTCTCCTTGCGAACCAGGGAACTCCCCGCTTACACTACCGGAGTCGCTAACCGGGGATCTCCCCAGTTAGATCACTCCGGCTCAGATCGCTACGGCTCAGTGAGGGAGACGCCCCATGCCAGGACAGGGACAGCAGAGCGCGGCCGCCGTACACTGGCGGATCGTCGAGCTGAGCGGCGCGGGCCGGCAGGCCGAGGCGCTGGCCCTCATCGACCCGGACGCCGTCGACCACCGCGGCGGCACCCTGGGCGACCGCATCGGAGCGGCGGCCTGGAAAGACAAGTGGGATCACCTGTATGACGGCCTGCGGGATGTGTCGGTGACGATCGAGCAGAACGTCGCCTCCGGCGACGTCTCGACCAACCGCTATACGGTGCGCGGCACCGACGTCGCCTCGGGCCGCAGCTACGAGGTCACCGGCCTCGACATGATCCGGGTGCGGAGCGGCCGGATCGTTGAGCACTGGGCCCTGCTCGACTCCTCCGCCATGCGCCATCAGCTGGGCGCCGGCTAGCCGAGGGAGATCAGCAGGCGCTCCGGGCGGCCGGGCATCCACTCGACCAGCACGATCGTGGCGTCATCGGTCAGCCGGTCATTCTGGTACTCCACGATCGCGTGATTGAGGCGCCGGAGCGTCTCGTGCGCGCTGGTCCCGGCGTTGCTGTGCCGGATCACGAAGTCACTGAGCCGCTCGATCCCGAACGGGGTCCCGCTGGCCGAGCGCCCTTCGGTGATCCCGTCCGTGTACAGCAGCAGGCGGTCACCCGGCTGCAGCCGCTCGCGGTACACCCAGGCGGCATCGTCGGTGCGCTGGCCGGTGCCGGCGATGCTCTCCAGGTGGCCCACGCCGAGCGGCAGCCGGGGCTTCCTGGCCAGTTCCTTGATCACCTTGCTGTCGCGGATGAGCAGCGGCGGCGGGTGCCCGCACGGAATCCAGCTGAACTGGCCGGTCGCGACGTCCAGCTCGCCCAGCAGCGCGGTGAGGAAGCGGCTGTCGCCGAACTGCCGGGCGATGGCGTCGTCCGCCTGGCCGGCGATCTCGGCCAGGCTGCCCCCGGCCCGGCGGGTGCGGCGGCAGGAGGCCAGGCCGACGCTGGCCACGAGGCCCGCGTTCAGGTCGTGGCCGACCCCGTCGAAGATCGACACGTGCAGCCGGTCGCCGACCAGCGCATAGTCGAAGGCGTCACCGCCGACCTGGTAGGCCGGCTCCAGCATGGCGGCGACCAAGACCCGCTCGGTCGCGAACGTGCGCGGCACCAGGAAGCTCCAGACCAGCTCGGCCTGGAGCGCCATCTCCCCGGTTCGCCGGCCGGCCGCCAGCGCGTCGCTGAACATGGTCTTGCTCGCCACCACCAGGCCGGTCAGCGAGGCGATCGTCCGGTACCGGGCCAGCATCGGCTCGCCGACCTCGGCGCAGTCAAGCTCCAGCACGCCGAGCCGCTCGGTCCCGCCGATCAGCGGCAGCCAGACCTGCCACCCTGCCTCGCCCGGGCCACCCACGGCGGCCGCGTAGCAGATGGTGACCGTGCGGTAGGCCAGCCCGGCCAGCGTGCCATCCACGGCCACCACGGCCGGCCCGTCCGGCTCGGCCGGCACCGGCCGGAGGTTGCGCTGCTGAAGATCCGCCAGATAGATGCGGGCCCCGGTGACGCCGAGCGGCCGCGCCGCCGCCGCCACGCAGGCGGCTATCTCCTCTGGCCCGATCAGGTGAGCCCGCTGCAGCAGCCGCGCGACCACCTGCCCGGCCAGGGCATCCAGGTCCGGTCCGGTACTGCTCACCCGCCCCCCCCCCGCGAACTCGCGCATTATGTCGTGCTTCCCCCGCAGAGGGCCCGGCCAATCAGCCGAGCTCACGGAGCCCTGGCAGGCGGTCAAGGACGCGGGCGGCATTCCGGAGCTCCTGTCACCGGCGCCCGGCCAGGCCCAGGCCTTCAACCACCTGGACAAGGCCGATATGTTCCCCGTTGACCAGGTCATCGGCGACGCCGACCCCGGGGCCTATGACGGGCTGGTCCTGCCCGGCGGCGTGGCCAATCCCGACCAGCTCAGGACGGTACCCGAGGCGGTGAGCTTCGTGGCCGAGTTCCAGGGCTAGCTCGGCCGGCCGTCGGGTTGCCCCGGAATGCGGCATCCAGGGGGCCCGTCAGTCAGAGTCCTGATCGTCGTTGTCGTCGCCCGGCCCGGCGGCCGCGCCGCGCGCGGCCGATTCCTCGTTGCGCTCCACCGCGGCCGGACGGGGCCGGTCGTCGTGGCTGGCCGGGACCGGCTCGTGCCGGACCTGGTTGGTGTTCGCCTGGTGCTCGATCCCCGCCTCGTCGGCGGCCGGGTCCTGTCCTGCTGGCTTGCCGTTGCTCATGGTCGGCTCCCCTCAGCCGCGGGTCTTGATTCCGGCTACTGCGCTACCCCGCCTGGCCGACCCAAACTCGGGGTGGCCGACGCCTCAGCGCTGGCCGGGAGTGCGGCCGGGAGTGCGCCCGGGAGTGCGCCCGGGCTCACGGACGGCGCGGGCGCTGGCCCAGGCCGCGCTGTCCAGGAAGTAGGTGTCGAAGCGGTCCTGCTGGTCCAGCAGCTGCCGCGGCAGGCGGCCCTCGCGCACCTGCACGACGTGGCGGAAGTAGTCGAACCGCTCGACGCCGGGC
>JBOHCO010001660.1:0-1395 GCA_050698895.1 Streptosporangiaceae bacterium | reverse complement strand
GGATGGTGGTCAGCCGCCAGCCCTGGCTGGCCCAGCGGCTGACCTGCCCGGCGGCGGCCGCCAGCGCGTCGCGCTCCGCGGGCGAGGCTATGAGTGCGGCGGGGACCTGCCGCTGCCAGACGGCCAGGGCGCTGCCGGCCTCGACGACGTCGGCGGCGATCTCGGACCAGGGCCGGGCCGGGGCTTCGGCTCGCAGCAGGGCGATGAGCGCGGCTCGCTCCTCAGCCCGGCTCGCATCCACCGCCCCAGGGTAAGTGGCGGACGACCGCGCATGGCTACTCCGATCTATTTGTGCAGGACGTAGACGGTCTGGCCGCCGATCTTGACGGACTTGAAGTGCGCCTCGACCCAGCTGGTGATCTGGCTCGCGCTGCCGGTTCCCCCGCCTGGCCCGCCGCCCATGCCGCCGCCGGCGATGTAGTAGGTGATGTCGCCGGCCGCGACGTAGGCCTTGAACTGGGCCAGCGTGGGCGCGGGGTCGGAGCCGGTGAAGCCGCCGATGGCCATGACGGCCTGGCCGCCGCTGACCAGTTCCAGGCTGGCGGCGCTCTGCGAGCCGTCTACGGCCGCGGCCCATCGGGTGGTGGTCTTCTTGAGCGCGGCGACGAGCGCTCTCCAGCCCGAACTCGCCCCGGAACAGCCGGGCCAGCCCGGTCGCGCCGCCGAACCCGGTGTTCCCGCCCGCCCCGCCGCCAGCTCCGCCCGGGCCGCCTCCGCCGCCCGCGTTGCCCTGGCCGCCGAACAGCCGGCCCAGGCCGTTGTAGCCGAACGCCAGCTCCAGCGGGTTGTTGTCGGTGCTCCCGCCGATGTACGGCCGGTCCGCGGCGGGCCACAGGACCACCGCCGCGATCCACCACCCGGCCGCCACCACCATCGCCGCCAGTGCGGCCACCAGCTGGGCCACCCGCCGCCGCAGCGACACTGGCGCCGCGACCAGGTAGGCCAGGCTCAGGGCCGGAACCGGGAGCAGCGCCTGGCCGCTCTTGGTCAGGAACGCGAAGCCCACCGCGGCCCCGGCCGCTACCAGCCACCGGGTCCGCCCGGCCTCCAGCGCCCGCGTCACGCAGTAGGCCGCCAGCACGAGCAGCAGCACCAGCAGCGCGTCGGGGTTATCGAACCGGAAGATCAGCACTGCGGCCGGGGTCAGCGCCAGCGCCAGGCCCGCGAGCAGCCCGGCGGCCGGCCCGGCCACCCGGCGTACCGCCGCGGCGAGCAGCCCGACCGCCGCGACTCCCTCCAGCGCCTGGGGTACCAGCAGCTCAAGGTGCTGTAGCCGAACAACCGGGCTGACAGCCCCATCACCCACAGCGCGCCCGGCGGCTTGTCCACGGTGATGAAGCTCGACTTGTCCAGCGCGCCGAAGAACCAGGCCTTCCAGCTCAGCGACCCGGCCTG
>JBOHCO010001659.1:0-2002 GCA_050698895.1 Streptosporangiaceae bacterium | reverse complement strand
CCGCTGCTGTACCTGCTGTTCAACACCGCCCCCGGCCGCTACTTCCACGACATCACCGGCGTCGGGCCGGCGCAGCAGGCGGCGACGACCAACGGCCTGTTCCCGACCACGCAAGGCTATGACCTGGCCACCGGGATCGGGACCCCCGAGATGACCGCGCTGATCACTTCGTCGGGTCCCTGACCGCAAGCGTGTCGGCGGGTGAGGCGCCGCTGTCTCCGCCTCACCCGCCGGCGCTGTCGGCCGGGGCGCTGGCGCTGAGGTAGCGGCGGATGGCCGAGACGAACTGGCTTGTTGCCGCTCCGATGCCGGTGACCTCGTCGAATCCGCGGGTGACGCGCAGCCGGCCGTCCAGGCCCTGGGTGATCAGGCACACCCCCGTGCTGGCGGCGCAGTTACCAGGGGGCGACACGACCAGGGCCGGGGACGACGGCGGCCGGATGTCGCGGATCCCGGCGGTCCGGCGCAGCCGGTACAGGAGCGGGTTCGCGAAGCCCAGTGCGTGGCCGGCGGCGTGCTTGGCGTCAGCTTCCAGGGCCGCGATGGCCGGCGATGAGCCGCTGGTCCCGGCCTCGGTCACCTGGGCGAACCGGCCGCCGGAGTGGTAACCGATCAGCCAGCCCGTGGTGGCTCCGCCGATCGCCGAGATGTCGGGGAGCACCCGGTGCGCGGCCCGCTTCCCGCCTGCCGTCGCGAGCGACGCCGGGACGACGCCGCGCTGGTAGGCGGGCTCGGCGAAGACGAGGCTGCGGCCGCCGGTGGTGCCCTCCTGCAGGGTGCCGGGCGGGGGCTGCAGGTAGCCGGTTCCGGCCTTGTTCTCCAGCGTGCCAGTGTCGCCCCAGCCCAGCTCGCCTATTACCGACCCGGTCCGGCCGATCTCCAGGTCGGTCGCGCCGACGCCGGTGGCCCATGGGTCGGAGGCCGGGAAGGTGACCGAGGACAGGTCTCCGCCGTCGCCGGCGTCGAAGTTGAACCCGATGCCTTCCGCGGCGCCCTGCTCCAGGACCTTGGTCCAGGCCGTCTTCATCGCCGCCGGGTACGTGGACTCGATCGTGCTGACCGACTCGGTCTCCACGTCGGCCAGGTGGTGATCGACGATCCGGGTCTCGGCGTCGAGGAAGTGCTGGTCCATCTCCGGGGTGTCGAAGGGGCCGCAGTTCACCCCGACGTAGACGATCCTGGCGGCCGGGGCGAGGATGTGCGCGGTCTCCACGTCCAGCGGCTCCTCCGGCACATCGGCGCTTCCGCCGCAGGACTTGCCGAACCCGGCGCCGAAGTTCTGGGTGTACTGGCCGCGGGCGAACCCGGCGACATGGTGCAGCGCGAAGAACCGGTTCGCGTCCGCCCGCATCGTCGGCAGGCTGCCGTCCAGCACGACCGCGATCGTTGCCCCCTGGCCGCTGGCCTTCGTGACTCCGTAGGCCGACCGCAGCTGTTGCGGCGTGTACCCGCAGATCGCGTCCGGGGCCCTGGTCTTGCCCTCGGCCCGCGGGATCCGGCTGACCCGCTGACCCCACCAGGACGAGCAGCCCAGCCGGTCGGCGCGGCCGGGCTCCGCACTGGCGGGCTCGGCTCTGGCGGGCTCGGCTCTGGCGGGCTCCGCGGCCGGGCTGGCGTTCAGCGTGTCCAGGCCCAGCACCGCGATCACGTCACGGCCGATGGACGCCGGCACCGAGACCCCGCTCACCGGGGCGAACCCGGCCGGCTGGCCTGCGGCCCGGTAGGCGTCCAGCCGTGTCCCCAGCGCCGCCCCCACGGCCGGGGCGGCCCCGCGAACCGCGACGTCATGCTCGTTCACGCCCGTCACCCGCAGGCCAGCCGACCTGGCCCAGCCCGTCACCGCCGCCACCTGGGCCCGGGTCGGCCCGAACAGCGCGGCGAACCGCGCCGGGCTGACGAACCGCCCGTACATCCCGGAGCCCGGCGTCGACACCGCGGTGGCGAACCGCGCCTCGGCCGCCGGGCTCCGGCCGGCCAGGTACAACCGCGCCGACACCTCGAC
>JBOHCO010001658.1:0-1345 GCA_050698895.1 Streptosporangiaceae bacterium | reverse complement strand
TGATGACCGTTGGCGTGGCCGACCGTCGACCAGTGGCTCGGTGAGCTGGCGTCCGACTCCGCTACCCCCGGTGGCGGCGGGGCCTCGGCGCTGACGGCGGCGGCCAGCGCCGCGCTCATCTCCATGGTCTGCAACCTGAGCATCGGCCGGCCCCGGTATGCCGAGCACGAGCTGCTGCTGACCGGCGTGCTGCGCCAGGCCACCGAGCGCCGCGAGCTGGTGCTGGGCCTGGCCGAGGCCGACGCCAAGGCTTTCCAGACCGTCCTGGCCGCCTACCAGCTGCCCCGGAGCAGCCAGGCGGAACAGGAGGAACGCGCCCGCGCCATCCAGTCCGCGCTGGCCGGCGCGGCCGAGGTGCCGCTGCGCGTGGCCGCCATCGCCGCGGATCTCATCCGGCTCGCGGGCGACATCAGCGGCCGGTCCAACCCCAGGGTGCTGTCCGACGTGGCCGTGGCCGCGGTGCTGGCCCGTGCCGCCCTGGACAGCGCGGCGGTCAATGTCGAGGTCAACCTGGCCGGCCTGGACGAGGGCCAGCAACGGTCCCGGCTGGCTGGCCAGCTGGCCAGCCACGCCGACGCGGCCGCGGAGGCCGAGGCGGTGATCCGCGCGGCTCGCACCAGGATCGGCGGGAGCATCGGCGGGAGTACCAGCGGGTGAGCCTCATCGACGGGCGGGCCATCGCGGCCGGCATCACGCAGGACGTCACGGCCAGGACCGCCGCCCTCCGGGCCCGAGCGGTCGAGCCGACGCTGGCCGTCGTGGTCCCGACCGACGACGAGGCGGCGCTCTGGTACGTCCGGTCGATCAGCCGCGCGGCGGCTCGGACCGGCGTCGAGTGCCGGGTCCTGAACCTGCCGGAACCCACGGGGCCCGAGCTGGCGGCCACGCTGCGCGGCCTGTCCGCCGACGCCGCCGTGCACGGGGTGATCTGCCAGGCGCCGCTGCCCGCCGGGCTGTCGCTGAGCGAGGCCGGCGGCGACATCGACCCGGCCAAGGACGTTGATGGCGCCAGCCCGACCAGCCTGGGCCGGCTGGCCGCCGGGCTCCCGGCCTTCGCCCCGGCCACGGCCGCGGCGGTGCTGGAGATCCTGCGCCAGGAGCGCACGCCGCTGACCGGGGCGCGCGCCGTGGTCGTGGGCCGGTCGATCGTGGTCGGCAAGCCGGCGGCGCTGCTGCTGCTGGCCGAGAACGCGACGGTGACGGTGTGCCACTCGCGGACGACCGGGCTGGCGGGGATCTGCGCGGGCGCGGACGTGCTGGTCGCGGCGGCCGGCCGGGCCCACTTCGTCGGCGCCGACTTCGTCAGGCCCGGCGCGGTGGTGATCGACGTGGGCACCAACCCGAC
>JBOHCO010001657.1:0-3373 GCA_050698895.1 Streptosporangiaceae bacterium | reverse complement strand
GCCGGGGATCCTGGCCGGCCCTGGCTACCCTGGCCGGCCCGTCCAGTTCCTGGCGAGCGACACCGTGCCCGGCGGCCCGAGATCGTCGTCGAGCGGGTCATAATAGCCTGCGGCGGTGTGCGCGGAGCCCGTCACCCGCCGGCCGGCGAAATGGATGAAATGATCGGGCCACTCCTGCCAGTCGCCGGCCGGAAACCCGGCGTTGATCCGGGTCCAGTCGTAGCCGTCGCGGTCGGAGCCGATGTGCTGCTGGGAGATGAGGATGTACCGGTCCCGCGGCCCGACCTTCTCCACCACGGCGACGTGGCCCTCGGGTCCCATGCCCGGTGCGCCGCCGTTCCACTCGGCCACTGAGCCCGCCGACGGGACGTGGTTCACCACAACCCCGTGCGCGGCCGCGGCGGCGGCCCACTGGCTGGCGTTGCCGAGCAGGTACCGCGGCCGCCGGGCCCGGAGCACCCGGGCCTCCACGTAGGCGACGTAGTTGGTGCACTCGTTGCCCGCGGTCATCCGCCAGTACGAGGCACCGGCGTGCCGGGGGTAGCCGTGGTCGCTGTGACCGTGCGCCGCGCACCTGGAGTAGCCCGAGCAGATGACCTCCGACGCGCGGCTGGCCGCCGCGTGCGCCCCGGCCTGCGATTTGGCGTACCGCCCGGCGTGTGACCCGGCGTGCGCCCCGGCCAGCGATCCGGCCAGCGATCCGGCGTGCGAGCCGGCCAGCGATCCGGCGTGCGAGCCGGCCAGCAACGGCACCACCGCCGCGACGGCCAGCATCGCCGGGGCCCGGATCAGGCCGGGTAAGACACCTTTCCCGCGTGCATCTGACATGACAGTCCTCCTCGGGCCGGCCGAACGGCCAGCGGGTGACGGAAGGCGCCTGTGCGTTTGTCGACCCGACCCACTATGGCCGCGACGGCATCCGTCGGCCATGAAATCCGCTACGCCACGCCGGCCAATCGGTCACCCGTAGTAACCGAAACACGCAAATCTCGGGCGAGATCATCGACCCGTGCTCGTGGATGCCCGTTGGCTACACGGGGGTGTAGGTAACGGGACATCCACGGCTGGGTGACGCCGGCGCGAGCACGATCCTGCGGTCCGGTCCGCCCCAGCGGTCCATGTGGTCCATGCGGCCCATGCGGCCCCGCCGGTCTCACCGAGGAACCGGCCCGATCCCGGGCTTACGTCCCCCGTCAGGCTGGCCGCCATGATCCCGGAACTTCGTCCGCGATAATCACTGACGGATTGCCGCGATCATGAGCCCGTCATTCCGGCCTGGCCGCAGCACACGATCCGGCCGCCCGTAACGCGACACGAGCCCGGGGCCCTCACGCGCAACGCACGCCCCCAGCGGATCACCACCACTCAGGCGTCTCACCCGCACCGCCCTGGCGTCTTACCAACACCGCTCCGAGCGGCCACCTGAGACATGACCAGGTGACCCAGGCTGACAGCCAGGTGGGGTGTTCCCGGCGGGACATCCATCAGCGATCTGGGCTGAGCGTGATCCGCCCTGCCGGGCGAGAGGCCTGGCGATCAACGGCATCATGGGGACGTGGCAGATCCAGGACGGGACAGGCTGTTCTCGGCGCTGTTCGACCGGGGCGGGACCGGACCCGGCGACCGGGAGTGGCTGCAGGCGATGCTCGACGCCGAGGCGGCCCTGGCCCGCGCGCTCGAGTCGGCGAGCCAGGCCCCGCCCGGCTCCGGGGCGGCCGTCACCGCGGCGGCGCGGGCCGCCGACTTCGACGCGGGCGAGATCGGCCGCCAGGCGGCGCTCACCGGCAATCCGGTGCCCGCGCTGGTCCGGGCCCTGAGCGCCCGGGTCGAGCCCGGTGCCCGGGCTGCGGTGCACGCGGGCGCGACCAGCCAGGACATCATCGACACGGCGATGATGCTGCTGGCCCGACAGGCCCTGCGGGCCATCGACGCCGACCTGGCCGTGGCGGCCGGGGCGGCGGCGGGCCTGGCCCGCGAGCACGCGGCCACCGTGATGGCCGGGCGGACGCTGCTCCAGCAGGCCGTGCCGATCACCTTCGGACTGGTGGCAGCGGGCTGGCTGACCGCGATCGACGAGGCGCGGGAGCGCCTGGCCGAGGTCAGGACCGGGCGGCTGGCGGCCCAGTTCGGCGGCGCGGCGGGCACGCTGGCGTCCCTGGGGGAGGCCGGGCCGGCGGTGGCAGCGGCGTTCGCGGCTGAGCTCGGACTGGCTCAGCCGGTGCTGCCCTGGCACACCGACCGGCTCCGGCTGGTCGAGCTGGCCGCGGCGCTGGCCGGGGCCTGCGCGGCGACGGGCAAGGTGGCCAGGGACGTGACGCTGCTGGCCCAGTCGGAGGTGGCCGAGGTGGCCGAGGGCAACGCCGGCGGCCAGGCGGGCGGCTCGTCCGCGATGCCGCACAAGCGCAACCCGGTCGCCGCGGTGCTCGTCCTGGGCAGCACCCGGCGGGCGCCGCACCTGCTGGCCAGCCTCACCGCGGCCGCGGAGCAGGAGCATCAGCGGGCGGCTGGGGCGTGGCACGCCGAGTGGGAGCCCCTGGGCGACCTGCTCCGGCTGACCGGGTCGGCCGCGGCCTGGGCGGCGGCGCTGCTGTCCGGCCTGCGGGTGAACGCGGCCCGGATGCGGACCAACCTGGACGCCGCGCGCGGCCTGCCGCTGGCCGAGCACGTCACTGCGGTGCTGGCCCCGGCGCTGGGCCGGCTCGCCGCCCACGACCTGATCGCGCGGGCCAGCCGGGTCGCGTCGGGGTCAGGGCGGGAGCTGGGTGAGGTGCTGCTGAGCACCGCGGAGTTCTCCGAGCCCATCGCCGCGGCGGGCATCACCCCGGACCAGGTCCGGCAGGCGCTGGAGCCCGCGGCCTATCTTGGCGCCGCTGGCGTCTTCGTGACCGCGGCGCTGCACGCCCACGACGAGCGGGAATCTCGCCGCGATCAGGACCTTAGGTGAGCGAGCGACGGCCGCCCAGCCGCCCAGCTCCAGGTGATAACAGCAAGAAGGTCCCCGCAGCCCCGCACCCGCCCCGCACCCGCCCCGCACCCCAACCCCCACGCGCACCCGTCCCGCACCTCGCACCCGTCCCGCACCCCAACCCCCACGCGCACCCGTCCGCACCTCGCACCTGCCCCGCCCGCCGGTGATAACAGCAAGAGGCACACTTCTCTGATAACAGCAAGAAGTGAGCCACCCACGACAGGAGGCAGCCACCATGACTGACGCTGGCCCGGCGCAGCCGGACACCGCCGGCCCCGTGACCGACGCCGCGCGGCGGGAGCAGGGCATGCGAGTGCGCCGGGAGGTGCTCGGCGACGCCCACGTGGACCGGGCCATCGTGCGCACCACCGAGTTCACGGCCCCGTTCCAGGACCTGATCACCCG
>JBOHCO010001656.1:0-9904 GCA_050698895.1 Streptosporangiaceae bacterium | reverse complement strand
CCAGGCAGGCCAGGATCCCGGCCTTGAAGCCGAAGTTGTGGAAGAACGGGTTGACCACCAGGTAGCGGTCGGCGCTGGTCAGCGCGCCGCACTCGGCCCAGGCCCGGGCCACGGCCAGGGCCTGGCGGTGCGCGCTCATGGCGCCCTTGCTCCGGCCGGTGGTGCCGGAGGTGAACATGATGTCGCTGACCTGCTCGGGTCGGACGGCGGCGGCGCAGGCGGCGGCCACCCCGGCCGGCACCCGGTCGGCGGCTTGCTCGAACTCAGCCCAGTCGAGGACCCGGCCGAACTCCGGGGGATGACCGGCGGCGACGGCGGGCGCGGGCTCGGGCTCGGGTTCGGGCTCGACCGGGATCCGGACGACGAGACCGAGTTTCAGGCCGGCGGCGGCGGGGTCAGCCGCCTGGTCCGGGCTCGACAGGGCCGTCCGCAGCTCGGCGAGCCGGTCGGTACCGAGGAACCGGCCCGCGACGACGAGGGCGCGGGCGCCGCTGCGCCCGATGACGTCGAGGGCCTCGGGGCCGGTGAACCGGGTGCTGACCGGCACCAGGGTGGCGCCCGCGCCGAGGGCGCCGAGCGCGGCGAGCACCCAGTGGTGGGTGTTGGGCGCCCAGACCGCGACCCGGTCGCCGGGGGCCACGCCCTCGGCGATGAGCGCCCGGCTGACGATGGCCGCCCGGTCGTGCAGCTCGCCGTAGCTGAGCCGGGGTCCGCCGGGCTCGGCCAGCGCGGGCGCGTCGCCGAACTGCCGGGCCGCGCTGGCCAGGGCGGCCGGAATGGTGAGCTCCAACCGGGTTCCTCTCGCCTTGACCGAGTCTCGGGGAGCAAAACTGTAACGTGTTCTAGTGCAGTGCTAGCCTGAGCCTACGCGCGGTGGCCGGCCCCTGGCCAGACGCGGGCCGGGGGATGCACCGTGCTGGCCAGACACTGGCGGGAGGCTGCGTGCGGTTCAGCCCGGAGGGCAAGGGGGACGAGGAGTTCCGCGGCCGCCTGCGGCGGTGGCTGGCCGAGAACCTGACCGGGCGGTTCGCCGCGCTGCGCGGAGCGGGCGGCCCCGGCCGCGAGCACGAGGCCCACGAGGAGCGGCTGGCCTGGAACCGGCACCTGGCCGCGGCGGGCTGGACCTGCCTGGGCTGGCCGGCCGAGCACGGCGGCGCGGGGGCCACGCTGGCCCGGCAGGTGATCTTCCACGAGGAGTACGCCCGCAGCGGCGCCCCGGCGCGGGTCGGCTACCTGGGCGAGGAGCTGCTCGGGCCGACGCTGATCGCGCTGGGCACGCCGGAGCTGCAGCGCCGGTTCCTGCCGCCGATCGTGGCCGTGCGCGAGCTGTGGTGCCAGGGCTACTCGGAGCCGGGCGCCGGCTCGGACCTGGCCGCGGTGGCCACCACCGCGACGCTGGACGGCTCGCGGGGCGGTGACCAGTGGGTGATCAGCGGCCAGAAGGTGTGGACGTCGCTGGCCCACGTGGCCGACTGGTGCTTCGTGCTGGCCCGCACGCAGCCGGGCTCGCGCGGCCGGGACGGCCTGTCCTACCTGCTGGTGCCGATGCGCCAGCCGGGGATCACGGTGCGGCCGATCCGGCAGCTCACCGGGACCTCGGAGTTCAACGAGGTGTTCTTCGACGGCGCGCGGACCGAGGCCGGGCTGGTCGTCGGCGGCGCGGGGGAGGGCTGGCGGGTGGCCAGGACCACGCTGGCCATCGAGCGCGGGGCGGCCACGCTGGGCCAGCAGGTGGGCTTCCGGCGGGAGCTGGACGCGCTGCTCGAGCTGGCCCGCGCCGGGCCGGCCGGGTCGGACCCGCTGATCCGCGACGGGCTGGCCCGGGCCTGGATCGGCCTGGAGGCGATGCGCGCCCACGCCCTGTCGGTGCTGGCCGACCCGGCCGGGACGGGCACCGAGGCGTCGGTGCTCAAGCTGCTGTGGTCGCGCTGGCACCAGCGGCTCGGCGAGCTGGCCATGCAGGTAAGGGGCGCGCCGTCGATGGTGGCCAGGGGCGCGCCTTATGACCTGGACGAGTGGCAGCGGCTGTACCTGTTCAGCCGGGCCGACACGATCTACGGCGGGTCGGACGAGATCCAGCGCAACATCATCGCCGAGCGGGCGCTCGGCCTGCCCCGGCCGGCCCGGTCGTGAGTACGACGGGCGAGCCGGGCCCGCCCGCGGGGCCGCCGGCGGGGCGGGACCTGCTGGGGGGCAAGGTGGTGGTGGTCACGGCGGCGGCGGGAACCGGCATCGGGTCGGCGGCCGTCCGGCGCTGCCTGGCCGAGGGGGCCCGGGTGGCGCTCAGCGACCGGCACGAGCGGCGCCTGGCCGAGCTGGCCGACGAGCTGTCCGCGACCTACGGCGACCGGGTCTGGGCCGCGCCGTGCGATGTCACCGAGCCCGATGCGGTGGACGAGCTGGTCCAGGGGACGGTCCGCGTGTTCGGGAAAATGGATGTCTTCATCAACAATGCGGGACTGGGCGGGACCAGCTCGGTGCTGGAGATGACCGACGAGCAGTGGCACCGGGTCCTGGACGTGACGCTGACCAGCGCGTTCCGGGGCACCAGGGCGGCGCTGCGCCAGCTGGTCGCGCAGGGGCAGGGCGGCTGCGTCATCAACAACGCGTCGGTGCTGGGCTGGCGGGCGCAGGCCGGGCAGGCGCACTACGCGGCGGCCAAGGCCGGGGTCATGGCGCTGACCAGGTGCGCGGCCATGGACGTGGCGGCGCACGGGATCCGGGTCAACGCGGTGGCGCCGAGCCTGGCCGCCCACCCGTTCCTGGCCCGGGTGACCAGCCCGGAGGTGCTGGAGGAGCTGGCCGGGCGGGAGGCGTTCGGGCGGGCGGCGGAGCCGTGGGAGGTGGCCAGCGTGATGGTGTTCCTGGCCAGCGACTACGCCTCGTACCTGACCGGCGAGGTGGTGTCGGTCAGCAGCCAGCACCCGTGACGGGCCGCGGCGGCCGGCGCGCTAGAGCCGCTCGATGATGGTGGCGGTGGCCATGGCGCCGCCGGCGCACATGGAGACCAGCGCGGTGCTGGCGTCGCGGCGCTCCAGCTCGTGCAGCGCGGTGGTGAGCAGCCGGGCGCCGGTGCTGCCGACGGGGTGGCCCAGCGCGATGGCGCCGCCGTTGACGTTGACCCGGTCCGGATCGGGCTGGTGCACGCTCATCCAGGACAGCACGATCGAGGCGAAGGCCTCGTTGACCTCGAACAGGTCGATGTCGCCGATCTTCATGCCGCTGCGCTCGAGCACCCGCTCGGTGGCCGCGATGGGGCCGTCCAGGTGGTAGTAGGGCTCGTCGCCGATCAGGCACTGAGCCACGATGCGGGCCCGCGGCCGCAGGCCGAGGTCACGGGCCCGGTCGGCGTCGGCCAGCAGGATGGCCGCGGCGCCGTCCGAGATCTGCGACGAGGTGCCGGCGGTGTGCAGGCCATCGGAGAGCACGGGCCGCAGCCCGGCCAGGGCCTCCAGGCTGGTCGGGCGCAGGCCCTGATCGCGCTCGACGATGCGGGACTCGCCGGTCGGCTGGCCGTCGGCGGCCAGGACGGGCGCCTTGACCGGCACGATCTCGCGGTCGAACCGGCCCTGCGCCCGGGCCTGCTGGGCCAGGACCTGGGAGCGCACCCCGAACTGGTCGAGGTCGGCCCGGCTCAGCCGGCGCCGCCGGGCGATGCGCTCGGCGGCGAGGTACTGGCTGGGCATGTCGATGGCCCAGCCGGCCGGGCGGGGCTGGCCCGCGTTCGGGGCGGTGGCGGCGGTGCCCAGCGGCACCCGGCTCATGGCCTCCACGCCGCAGGCCACGCCGACCTCGATGGCGCCCGCCGCGATCAGCCCGGCCACCACGTGCGTGGCCTGCTGGGCCGAGCCGCACTGGGCGTCCAGGGTCAGGCACCCGGTCCGGTACGGCAGCCCGCGGTGCAGCCAGGCGGTCCTGGTCACGTTGCCGGCCTGCTCGCCGGCCTGGGTCACGCAGCCGCCGGCCACCTGCTCGACGGCGGCCGGGTCCAGGCCCGCCCGGTCCAGCAGCGTGGCCTGGGCGGTGCCCAGGAGCTGCGCCGCGTGCAGGCCGGAGAGCACCCCGCCGCGCCTGCCGATCGGCGTGCGCACCGCCGCCACGATTACCGCAGAGCCCACCGCGGCACCTCCTGCCCTTCACGGCCCGCATACCCCGTGATTGAATAAAAGTAGAACACGTTATAGCGGAGGCGCGCGATGGCCGAGCCGAGGATCCCGCCGGGTTTCGACTTCACCGACCCCGATCTGTACGCCCGTCGAGTGCCGGCAGACGAGTTCGCCGAGCTCCGGCGCACGTCGCCGGTGTGGTGGAATCCGCAGCCCCGCGGGGCGTCGGGCTTCGACGACGAGGGCTACTGGGTGGTGACCCGGCACGCCGACGTGGTGGCGGTGTCGCGCAACAGCGACATCTACTCCTCGCAGGAGAAGACCGCGATCATCCGGCACCAGGCGCGGGTGGACGACGAGCAGATCGAGCTGCAGCGGCTCATCATGCTCAACATCGACCCGCCGCAGCACACCAAGCTGCGCGGCATCGTGTCCCGCGGCTTCACGCCGCGGGCGATCGGCAACCTGCGCGAGGCACTGACCGCCCGCGCGGCGCGGATCGTCGCCGACGCGCTGGCCACGGGCAGCGGCGACTTCGTCAGCGACGTGGCCTGCGAGCTGCCGCTCCAGGCCATCGCCGAGCTGCTGGGCATCCCGCAGGAGGACCGGCGCAAGATCTTCACCTGGTCCAACGAGATGATCGGCTACGACGACCCGGAGTACCAGGCCGCGGGCCGGGACGCGGCGGCGGAACTGGTCGGCTACAGCATGGTGCTGGCCGAGGACCGCCGGGCCTGCCCTCGGGACGACATCATCACCAAGCTGGTCCACGCCCAGCTCGACGGGGACGACCTGACCTCGGACGAGTTCGGGTTCTTCATGGTCCTGCTGGCGGTGGCGGGCAACGAGACGACCCGCAACGCGATCTCCCACGGCATGCTGGCGTTCCTCGATCACCCGGAGCAGTGGGAGGAGTTCCGGGCCGGGCGGCCGGAGACGGCGACGGACGAGATCGTCCGCTGGGCCACGCCGGTGACGGCGTTCCAGCGCACGGCGCTGGCCGACACGGAGCTGGGCGGACGGCAGATCAAGGCGGGCCAGCGGGTCGGGCTGTTCTACCGGTCGGCCAACTTCGACGAGGAGGTCTTCGACCAGCCGGAGCGGTTCGACGTGCGGCGCAGCCCGAACCCGCACGTGGGGTTCGGGGGCAGCGGGGCGCACTACTGCCTGGGCGCGAACCTGGCCCGGCTGGAGATCGACCTGATGTTCAACGCGATCGCGGACGCCATGCCGTCGATCAGCAAGGCCGGGGAGCCGGAGCGGCTGCGCTCGGGCTGGCTCAACGGGATCAAGCGCCTCCCGGTGACCTACCGCTGACCGTCAGCGGCAGGCTCAGGCCGGAGGGCGCGGAGGGCGGCGGCGAGGATCTCGGCGCGGTCGGCCGGGTCGAGGGTGCCCGGCGGGCCGCCGGAACTGCCGGAACTGCCGGGGTCGGCCACGGCGGCCAGCGTGGCGTCCTTGACGGCCGCGAACGCGGCGTAGGCCCGCAGCACGCCCGCACGCCCGGAGTCTGGCCCGGCCAGGGCCGCGATTACCTGGTCGGTCATCTCCCGTGACGTGCGCGGCAGGCGCTGGTCGATCATCGCCAGGACGGCCGGGTCGCGGTCCACGATGGTGGCCATCTCCCGCGAGTCGACGGCCAGGTCGATGAACGCGCTGAGCAGGTCCTCGGCGCCGGGCGAGCCGGAGTCCAGGCTGCGGAGGATCCGGGTGTAGGCGGCCATCGGCTCCTCGAGCAGGGCGGCGAGGATGTCGGCCTTGGAGGAGAAGTGGTAGTAGAGCGCGGCCGTGGTGGTGCCGAGCTCGCCGGCGATGTCCGCGATGCTGGTGCCGGTGAAGCCCTGGCGGGCGAACTGCTCGCGGGCGATGGCCAGGATGCGCTCCCTGGTGCCGCTGGTCTTGGCGGGACTCATGGCACCAGGCTACTTGCTTATCGATCAGTAAGCCACTATGCTCCGTCCGGCCCCCGGCCCCAGAGGCTAAAGATCAGCCCGGCGTGCTCGCCACCACCCACATCGAGAAGTACTGGGACCCGCCGCCGTAGGCGTGACCCAGCGCGGTCCTGGCCCCGGCCACCTGGTGCGCCCCCGCCTTGCCCATGACCTGCAGCGCGGCCTCGGCAAACCGCAGCAGGCCGGACGCGCCGATGGGGTTGGAGCTGAGCACCCCGCCCGACGGGTTGACCGGCAGCGACCCGCCGATCTCGGTCTCGCCGGCCTCGGTCAGCCGCCAGCCGTCGCCGGGCCCGGTGAAGCCCAGGTTCTCCAGCCACATCGGCTCGAACCAGGAGAACGGCACGTAGATCTCGGCCACGTCGATCTCCCGCGCCGGGTCGGTGATGCCCGCGCGGGCCCACAGCGCCGCCGCCGCGTCCGCCCCGGCCCGCGGGTTGACGTGGTCCTTGCCCGAGAACATGGTCGGCTCGGTGCGCATCGACGTGGCCCGGACCCAGGCCACCGGCCGGCCGGCCCGCTCCGCCGCCGAGGCCGCCGCCTGGTCCCCGATGACCACCGCGCACGCCCCGTCCGAGGACGGGCAGCTCTCGTCGTAGCGGACCGGGGCCCACAGCATCGGCGAGGCCTGCACCTTCTCCAGCGTGATGTCGGCCTGCTGGAGGTGGGCGTAGGGGTTCAGGCTGCCGTTGCGCCGGTCCTTGACCGCGACCATCGCGCCGATGTGGTCCGGGGCGCCGCTGCGCCGGATGTAGGCCCGGATGTGCGGCGCGAAGTAGCCGCCCGCCCCGGCCAGCAGCGGCATGCCGAACGGCGGGGTGATCGACAGCGCCCACATCGCGTTGGACTCGGACTGCTTCTCGAACGCCACCGCCAGCACCCGCCGGTGCACGCCGGCCTGGACCAGGCTGGCCGCCACGATGCCCGTCGCGCCGCCGACCGAGCCGGCGGTGTGCACCCGCAGCAGCGGCTTGCCGGTGGCGCCCAGCGCGTCGGCCAGGTACAGCTCGGGCATCATCACGCCCTCGAACAGGTCCGGGGCCTTGCCCACCACCACCGCGTCGATGTCGCCGAAGTCCAGCCCGGCGTCGGCCAGCGCCCGGTCCACCGCCTCCCGGCACAGGCCCGCGATCGACACGTCGGCCCGGCGGGACCGGTGCCGTGTCTGGCCAACCCCGAGCACCGCGGCCCGCTCCGCCATCAGCGTCCCTCCATCACGCAGGCCAGGTTCTGCTGCAGCGCCGGGCCGCTGGTCGCGTGGCCCAGCGCCCGGTCCGCCCGGCCGGCGATGATCTCCCGCGCGGCCAGCCCGATCCGGGCCAGCCCGGCCGCGAACATCGGGTTGCCGCACAGCGCCCCGCCCGACGGGCTGATCCGCGCCTCCTGGCCCAGGCCCAGCGCGGCGCGCAGCAGCAGTTCCTGGTGGGTGAACGGCGCGTGCAGCTCGGCCACGTCCACCCCGGCCGCGCCCGCCGCCTGGCCCGCGCTGGCCGCCGACGGCGCCGTGGTCAGGTCACGGCCGCCCAGCGACGCCGAGTCGATGCGATGCTCGAACCCGGTGATCCAGGCCGGCCGGGGGCACAGCTCGCGGGCCCGGTCCCCGGCGGCCAGGATCACCGCCGCCGCGCCGTCGCCGACCGGGGCGCAGTCGTGGGCCCGCAGCGGGTCGGCCACGTAGGGCTGGCCGAGCAGGTCCGCCACCGCGACCTCGCCCGCCACCTGAGCCTGCGGGTTGCCCGCCGCGTCGGCCCGGCTGCGGGCGGCCACCTGCGCCATCGCCTGCTCGCTCCACCGCCCGGCCTCGATGCCCAGCCGGGCCTGGAGCGCCGCGATGCTGACCGAGTCCGGCCACAGCGGCGCGACCAGGTACGGGTCGAGCTGGAGGGCCAGCACCCGGCGCAGCTGGCCCGCCGACGACTTGCCGAACCCGTAGGCCAGCGCCACCTCGGCCTCGCCGGTCAGGATCTTCACCCAGGCCTCGTACAGCGCCCAGGCCCCGTCCATCTCCACGTGCGATTCCATGATCGGCGGGAACGCGCCGATGGCGTCCACCGCCTGCACGAACGAGAACGCCCGCCCGGCCAGGTAGTCCGACGAGCCCGAGCACCAGAACCCGATGTCGGCCTTGGCCAGCCCGGTCGCGGCCAGCACCTCGGCGAAGATGGGCACCAGCATCTCCACGCCGCTGGTGGTGGTGTCGCCCTGGCGGACCACCGGCGACTGCGCGAAGCCGATCACCGCCACCTCGGTCATGGCCACCATCCCTCACAGGTGCCGGGCATAGGACTCGTACGGCGCGTCCGGCTCGCCCGACGGCCGGAAGTGATCGATGTTCTCCGGCGTCAGCCCCCACTCCTGGCGCGGCTTCCAGACCGCGCTGACCCGCATGCCCATCCGCACCTCACTCGGCTCGCAGCCCAGGATGAGGTGCTGGATGGCGATGTCCGCGCCGTCCAGCAGCACCGCCGCCGCGACATAGGGCGGCTGCACCCGCTGGCCCCGGAACGGCACGCTGACCACGCAGAACGTGGTGACCGTGCCGGTGTCGGCCACCTCCACCTCCTCGGCGGTCGGCACCCCGTCGGTCGGGCAGGCCGCGCGCGGCGGCAGGTAGACCTTGCCGCAGGCCGGGCAGCGCTGCCCGAGCAGCCGGCCCTGCGCCAGCCCGCGCAGGAACGCGCTCTCCTCGGCCGAGGCCGTGTGCTCATAGCTCAGCTCGATCGGCGTCGTGACCATGCCCACCGGCTCCAGGGCGGCGGGCGGGGCTGGCTCCGGCGACCGCGCACCGTTAACGGGCTCAAAAAACGCGATGTCCCGTATGCTGCCCGCGGGCTGCTCCGCCCACCGGGCCCGCACCCGCATCCCGGTGCGCATGGCCGCCGCCGAGCCCGCGTCAACCGCGTGCAGCAGCCCGGTGTCCGCGCCGTCCAGCCTGATCAGCGCCCACCCGAACGGCCGGTCCAGCGGCTGCCCGGCCAGCGGCCGGCCCATCCACGTCCAGGTCAGCACCGTGCCCTCCGGGCCGACCGGCACCAGCTCGGCCGGCGGCGCGAACGTCACCGGGTCAAACTCGAACGGCGGCGCGTGCACCCGCCCGTCGGCCCCCCGCGCGCCCAGGATCTGCCGCCCGGCCAGGCCGGCCAGGAACTGGCTCAGCGTCGGCCCCGTCGACCGGGTGTAGGCGAATCCGATCTCCATCGGCGCGCGCAGGACCTGGCTCACGCCTCAGAGTGAAACACGTTTCCATTGATGACTTCAAGGGATCCATAACAAAGCCGGGTGGGCCCGGCTGGTCGTTACATCTCGGTAGATTGCCGGTGTTTGGAGGTGCCTTGTCGGGTACTAGAACCTGTTCTAGATTGGGCTCCGTGGACGCTACCGGGCTGTGGGCCATCGCCGCCAGTGCTCCCGACCGCGCCGCGGTCATCGAGCCGGGCGGCCGGGCGGTCAGCTACGCCGAGCTCGCGGCCGAGGCCGACCGCATCGGCCGCGGCCTCCAGGGGCTCGGCCTGGTCCCCGGCGACACCGTGGCCACCCTGCTGCCCAACAGCGCCACCACGCTGGCGGCGTTCTTCGCCGCCATCCAGACCGGGCTGTACATCGTCCCGGTGAACTGGCACCTGATCGGCGCCGAGGTCGGCTACATCCTGGCCGACAGCGGCGCCCGGGCGTTCCTGGCCCACGAGCGGTTCGCCGCCGCCGCGGTGCAGGCCGCCGACGCCGCCGGGGTCACGGCCCGCTACGCGGCCGGCGCCATCGACGGCTTCCAGCCGCTGGCCGCCCTCGGCGCCGACACCGAGGGCCGCCCCGGCTCGCGGACCGCCGGCGCGCCCATGCTCTACACCT
>JBOHCO010001655.1:0-1824 GCA_050698895.1 Streptosporangiaceae bacterium | reverse complement strand
CCATCATGGCCGTCACCGCCCGCGCGGCCGACCGGCTGGCCGACGCCGCCCGCCGGGCGGAGTGAGCATGACCGGCCCGGCCGCGCCCTGGCCGCCGCGGGTGCTGCGCGAGTACGCCTTCATCGCCGACGGCGAGCGCGGCGCGCTGCTCGCGCCCGACGGGGCGATCGTCTGGCTGTGCGCGCCGCGCTGGGACAGCCCGGCCGTGTTCCCCGCACTGCTCGGCGGCCGGGGCGGGTACGCCGTCACGCCGTCCAACCCCTGGTACGTGTGGGGCGGTCACTACGAGCCGGGCACGCTGATCTGGCGCAGCCGCTGGGTCGGCCCGGGCGTGACCGAGTGCCGGGAGGCGCTGGCCATGCCCGCCGACCCGCACCGCGCGGTCGTGCTGCGGCGCGTCGAGGCGCTGGACGGGCAGGCCAGGGTCCGAGTGGTGCTCGACCTGCGGGCCGCGTTCGGGCGCCAGCCCATGCGCGAGCTGTCGCGGGCGGGTGGCTGCTGGACCGGCCGCAGCGGCGGCGTCCGGTTCCGGCTGTCCGGTGCGGCGCGGGCGCGGGTTGACGGGGACGGGCGCCTGGCCATGACGCTGCGCGTCGATGCTGGCCAGCACCACGACCTGGTCCTGGAGATCTCCGACCGGCCGCTGCCCGACTCGCCGCCCGACCCGGGCACCATCTGGTCCGGCACTGAGAACGCCTGGTCTGACGTGGTCCCCGCGTGCGACGACCTGATCGCCGTGCGCGATGCCCGGCACGCCTACGCCGTGCTGGCCGGAATGACCGCCGGCACGGGCGCCATGGTCGCCGCCGCGACGACCTCGGTGCCGGAGCGGCTGGAGAGCGGCCGGAACTACGACTACCGCTACGCCTGGATCCGGGACCAGTGTTACGCCGGCCTGGCCGTCGCGGCGCATGGCCCGCACCGGCTGCTGGACGGGACCGTGCGGTTCATCACCGAGCGGGTGCTGAGCGACGGCCCGGACCTGATGCCCGCCTATACCGTCAGTGGCCAGGAGATTCCTGGCGAGCGGCGGATCCGGGTCCGCGGCTACCCCGGCGCCAGCCCCGGCACCGGCAACTGGGTCAACCAGCAGTTCCAGCTCGACGCGCTCGGCGAGGTGCTCCAGCTCCTGGCCGCCGCGGCCGGCCAGGACCGGCTGGAGCAGGACGGCTGGCGGGCGGCGCAGACCGCCGTCACCGCCATCGAGCAGCGATGGACCAAGCCCGAGGCCGGGTTGTGGGAGCTGGATGACCGGCGCTGGACCCACTCCCGGCTGGCCTGCGTGGCCGGCCTGCGTTCCATCGCCGCCGCCGCGGCGCCCGGCCCGCCGGGCGGCCATGGCGCCCGCCAGGCAGCGGCCTGGACCGGCCTGGCCGACCAGATCATGGGCAGCCTCGGCGACGCCGTGCATCCTTCCGGGCGATGGCAGCGCGCTCCCGACGACGAGCGCGTCGACGCGGCGCTGCTGCTGCCGCTGATCCGGGGCGCGGCGGACGCCTCCGACCCGCGGACCGCCGCCACCTTCGAGGCCATCCATGCCGACCTGTCCGAGGACGGCTTCGTCTACCGGTTCCGTCACGACCCCAGGGCGCTGCACCGGGCCGAGGGCGCCTTCCTGCTGTGCGGCCTGTGGATGGCCCAGGCCGCGCAGGCGTGCGGCGACGAGGTCGGGGCCGCGCGCTGGTTCGAGCGCAGTCGGGCGGCCTGCGGCCCGGCCGGCATCTACACCGAGGAGTACGACGTGCACCAGCGCCAGCTGCGGGGCAACCTGCCGCAGGCGTTCGTGCACGCCGGCGTGCTGGAGACCGCGGTCCGGCTGTCCCG
>JBOHCO010001654.1:0-6424 GCA_050698895.1 Streptosporangiaceae bacterium | reverse complement strand
CGCCGAGCCCGCCAGCCGCGACACGTCGCTGACCTGGCCGCCCAGCGCGTTGGCCGTGACCAGATGGTCATCGGCCACCAGCACCGGGATCACCGACTGCTGGGCCGGGGCGAAGAACTGCTGCACGCAGCTTTCCGCGGTGACGACCAGGTAGATGATCCAGACCTGGCTGGCCCGGTGCACCGCGAGCAGCGGCAGCAGGCCCGCCGCCAGCAGGAGGTTCGTGACGACCATGGTGCGCTTGCTGTCCCACCGGTCGGCGAACACGCCGGCCAGCGAGCTGAGCGCGATCTGCGGGACGAACGAGGCCAGCAGCATCACCGCCGACGCCAGCGTCGAGCCGGTGAGCACGTAGATGTAGTAGGCCAGGCCTACCCGCAGGATCCAGTCGCCGGTCACCGAGACCAGCCCGGCGCCGAGCAGCAGCCGCAGGCCGGGCTGGCCCAGCGCGCGCCGGATCGCGTTCACCGCCCGCTCACCGTCCGCTCACCGACCGCTCGAGGTCGGCTCGCGCGGCACCACGAACAGGCTGAAGTCCACCGGCACCGAGCCCGCCGGCCGGGACTCCAGGTCGTCCAGCGGCCGTTCCTCGATGTAGGTGAGCAGCAATTGCTCCATCGCGCCGACCAGCCCGGCCAGCTCGCTCTCGGTCAGGTAGACCGTGGAGCGGCCCAGCCCCGAGTGCTCCCGCCAGCCCGCGGGCCAGTTCGGCCGCCGCTCGAGCCAGTCCAGGAAGCCTTCCAGCGCGCGCTCCGCCACGACCTGCTCGTAGACCGCAACCGCGGCCGCGCCGCCCGGCGTGGCGTCCAGCCCCTCATGGCTGATCGAGGTGGACACCAGCCGCCACGGCCGCTCCCGGTTGTCCGCGCCGCCGACCTGCTCCGCGAACCCGTACCTGGCCAGCTGGTGCAGGTGGTGCGAGGCCAGCCCGTGGCTGATGCCCAGCTCCCTGGCCGCGTCGGCGGTGGTGATGCGCCCCGACCGGCCCACGATCGACTGCAGCTCCAGGCGCAGCGGGTGGGCCAGGGCGCGCATGCTGCGGGGGTCATCCAGCAGCCGCCGCCGCTGCCCGCGAGGCTGGTCCGCTGATTCCGGTGATTCCGGTGATTCCAAGGACATGCTTGGAATGTTGGCTCGTAGTTAACCGCATGTCAAGCAAAGGCTTGGAATGTGCTGGCCTGGAGTGTGCTAGAGCAGGCTGTCGATCAGCCTGTCCCGGAACGCCGCGTCCGCGGCCGTGGCCACCTTGACCTTGGGCCGGTCGGTCAGCGTTGGTGAGGGCCGCCGGTCCCAGACCGTCGCGCCGCGCAGCCGGTCGCCGCGCAGCTCCACGTGCACCGGCCGCTCCGTGTACTGGCCCAGCGCCGGGTCCACGGCCAGCATGGCCGCCAGCGCGTCGTGGATCACCGCGCCGCGGTAGCCCAGGATCGGCTGGTACACCTCCGCGTAGTAGTCCAGCACCCGGCTGGCCAGCCGGGCCGTGTCGCTGTCGCCCGCCGCCAGCCGATCCAGCCAGGCGCCATCCACCGCCGCCGGGTGCGTCGCGTCCAGCGGCACCAGGGTGACCGGCCACGGGGCGCTGAGCACCAGCTCCGCCGCCTCCGGGTCGTGCCAGATGTTGGCCTCGGCATGGCTGGTGATGTTGCCGGGGTGGTCCAGCGCGCCGCCCATGATGACCACGTCGCGGAACCGTCCCGGCAGCTCCGGGTCGAGCAGCAGCGCGATGGCCAGGTTGGTCAGCGGCCCGATCGCCAGCAGCGTCAGCTGGCCCGGCCGCTCCCGGCTCAGCCGCAGGATCTGCTCGGGCGCCGAGATGTCGGCGACCGGCCCGCGCGGGGCCGGGAGCCCGCTGTTGCCCAGGCCGTCGTCGCCGTGGATCCCGTGCGCGTAGCCCACCGCCTGGGCCATCGGCCGGGCCGCGCCCACCGCCACCGGCACCCGGTCCAGCCCGGCGCACTCCAGCACCCGCAGCACGTTCCAGGCGCCCACGTCCGGGGCCACGTTCCCGTGCACGGTGCCCACGGCGGCCAGCTCGGCCGCCCCCGTCCGCACCAGCCGGGCCAGGTACAGCAGGGCCACGGTGTCATCGATCCCGGGATCGCAGTCCAGCAAGAAGGCAGAGGTCACGGGTCTTCTTTAGCCTGCCCGCTCCGCTCCTGGCAAGCAGGGCCTGTCGCAGGGCGGTGATAGCGTCGATTCATGAACCCGCAAGACCTCGCCAACCTCGCGCACCTGCGCCGGGCGCGGGATCTCATCGACCGGGAGTACGCCCGCCCGCTCGATGTGCCGACCATGGCCCGGCACGCCTTCATGTCGCCGGCGCACTTCTCACGGCAGTTCCGGGCCGCCTACGGCGAGACGCCGTACAGCTACCTCATGACCCGCCGCATCGAGCGCGCGATGGCGCTGCTGCGCGGCGGCATGAGCGTGACCGACGCCTGCATGACGGTCGGCTGTACCTCGCTCGGCTCGTTCAGCTCGCGCTTCACCGAGCTGGTCGGGGAGACGCCGAGCGCCTACCGCAGCCGGGAGCACGAGGCCGTGACCGCCATGCCCCCGTGCGTGGCCATGGCGCAGACCCGGCCGGTCAGGAACCCGCCGAGCCGGGATTTGCCGAGCAGGACTCAAGAAGCGGGCCAGCCCGGCCGCCCTCTAGCCTTGGTCACATGAGCATCGCACTCCAGTACTGCCACGTCACTGTCAACGACCCGGACGAGTCGCTCGGCTTCTACCGTGACGCGCTCGGCCTTGAGGTGCGCAACGACGTCGCTTCGGGCTGGTTTCGCTGGGTCACCCTCGGCAGCCCGGACAAGTCGGGCGCCGAGATCGTGATCTCGGAGCCGCACGCCGGCCGGTCTCAGGCCGACGGCGACGCCCTCCAGGAGCTGGTCACCAAGGGCGCCCTGCCGATGGTCATCTTCCAGGTCGATGACATCGACGGCGTTTTCGAGAAGGTGCGGGCGTCCGGCGCCGAGGTGCTGCAGGAGCCCATGGACCAGCCCTGGGGGCCGCGCGACTGCGCGTTCCGCGACCCCTCGGGCAACATGGTCCGGATCTCGCAGACGCCGGCGGCGTAGCCCGCGTGTCTCTAGCCGCGGGTGGAGACGCTGATCTAGCCGTGGCGTGATGCGCCCCGGCGCCCCGAGGGCCAGCATGGAGCCATGGGCGAAGCGGCGGCGGGTCAGCCGGCGGCACTGAACCGGACGGCCGGACAGGTCGGGCTGGCGGCGTTCGCCGTGCCGCTGCTCGCCGGGCTGGTCACGCAGGTCGCGGCGGACCCGGCCAGGGTCGCGGTCGGCGCGGTGGTCGCGCTGACCGCCGCGGCGCCGCTGTTCCTGTTCCGGTCGTGGCCGCGGCCGTTCACCTTGCCGCTGGCCGCCGTGGCCACGGCGGGCGTGGCGCTGATCGCTACCGGCGACTCGCGCAACATAGCCTGGATCTCGGCCGTGGTGCTGACCGCCTGGTGCGTGCTGGCCGGCGGGATCGCGGCCGGGATCACCTACTGGGCGGCCAGCCTGCTGCTGTTCGGCGGCGAGTACCTGTGGGTCAACCGCGACCCCGGCTGGGTGCCCTGGATGGCTGGGGTGACCGTAGGCCTGTTCGCGGCCGGGCTGATTCAGCGCCAGCTCGTGCTGGTGGAGCAGCTCCGGGCGGCCCAGGCCGGGCTGGCCGAGCGATCCCGCGCCGAGGAGCGCAACCGCATCGCCAGGGAACTGCACGACGTCATCGCGCACACCCTGACCGTGTCGCTGCTGCACGTGACCAGCGCGCGGCTCGCGGTGGAGCACGATCCGGCCGACGCGGCGCGAGCGCTGGCCGAGGCCGAGCGGCTGGGCCGGGAGAGCCTGGCCGAGGTGCGGGCCACCATCGGGCTGCTGCGCCCGGCCACCGGGAGCCCGGATGGCATCGCGCCGCCCGTGCCGGGGCTGGACCAGGTCGGGCGGCTGGTGGCCCAGCTCCGGGAGACCGGGGCCGACATCGGCCTGACCATCGACGGGGACACCGCGGCGCTGCCCGCGACCACGGGCTCGGCCGCGTACCGCATCGTGCAGGAGGCGCTCACCAACGCCATCCGGCACGCGCCCGGCTGCCCGGTGACCGTCCGGGTGGCCGTCGCCGGCGGGCAGGTCGAGGTGGCCGTGGACAGCGCCGGCCCGCCCCGTAATGACGCGGGCGCCGGCCTGGGGCTGGTCAGCATGAGGGAACGGGCCCAGGCCGTCGGCGGCACCTGCACGGCCGGCCCGGGCGGGACCGGCTGGCTGGTCCGCGCCGCCCTGCCCGGCGCCCGGCCCGGCCAGGCCCGGGCGGCCCCGGCATGATCCGGCTGCTGCTGGTCGACGACCAGGATCTGGTCCGGGCCGGGCTGCGCGGCATCCTGCGCCCGCAGTTCGGCTTCGAGATCGCCGGGGAGTGCGCCGACGGCGCCGACGTCCCGGCCGCGGTGGCCGCCTGCGAGCCCGACATCGTGCTCATGGACGTGCGGATGGCGCTGGTCGACGGCGTCGCGGCGACCCGGCGGCTGCGGGCCAGCCACCCCGCGCTCCCGGTGCTCGCGCTCACCACCTTCGACGACGACGAGGCGCTGGCCGGGATGCTGCGGGCCGGGGCCGCCGGCTTCGTGCTCAAGGGCATCCCGGCCGAGGAGCTGCACCGGGCGGTGCGCGTCGTGGCCGACGGCGGGGCGTGGCTGGACCCCGCCGTGACCAGCCGGGTGCTGGCCGTCTACCGGGACGCCCCGGCCAGCCTGCCCGCGGCGGCCGGGCTCGGGCTGCTCACCGGCCGCGAGCTGGAGGTGCTGCGGCTGATCGGCCAGGGTCACACCAACGCCGAGATCGCCGCGGCGCTCGTGGTCGGGGAGGGCACGGTCAAGACCCACATCAACCACGTGTTCACCAAGCTGAGCCTGCGCGACCGGGCCGCCGCGGTCATCTTCGCTTACGACCACGGCCTGGTCGGCCGCTAGCCGAGCCGCGGTCCCGCGCTGTGTCCCGCCGCTCCGCCCGCGCTCCGTAAGTCGCTAGCCGCCCCGCCCCGTCGAGGTGTAACAATGTAATCATGGCAGACGACCACGGCGCGATCAGCCCTCCAGCAGCCGGACAGGGGCGGCTGGCTCAGCTGCTCGAGACCAGGGGCGGCACGGCCTCGCCCGAGGCCCCGTTCGTCATCGAGCACCGCGAGGCCCTGATCTACATGCTCTGCGAGGCGGCCGAGCTCGAGCACGGCATCATGTGCCAGTACCTGTACGCCGCGTTCAGCCTCAAGCAGGGCACCGGCGAGGGGCTGACCGACGACGAGCTGGCCGCGGTGCGCAGCTGGCGGTCACGCGTCGCGCACGTGGCCACCCAGGAGATGCTGCACCTGGCCCTGGTCCACAACCTGCTGTCGGCCATTGGCGCCGCGCCCCACCTGACCCGGCCCAACCTGCCGCAGCCCGCCAACTACTACCCGGCGGGCGTCCAGCTGGCCCTGCTGCCGTTCGGCGAGGCGGCGCTTCAGCACTTCATGTTCCTGGAGCGGCCCGAGGGCATGGACCTGGCCGACGCGGCCGGGCTGAGCGCTGTCGGCCGGGCCCAGCCCCACCTCACCGAGCGGGACATCGTGCCGCGCGGGCAGGACTTCGCCACCGTCGGCCACCTGTACCGGTCCATCGAGGCCGGCCTGGCCCGCCTGGCCGAGCGGCACGGCGAGGACTGGCTGTTCGTCGGGCCGCCGCGAGCCCAGGCCACCACCGCGCACTTCGGCTGGCCCGAGCTGATTCCCGTCACCGACCTGGCCAGCGCGCAGCGCGCCATCGACGAGATCCTGGAGCAGGGCGAGGGCCCGCGCGGGAACTGGCGGGACGCGCACTTCGGCCAGTTCGTAGCGATCCTCGACGAGTACCAGCAGATGCTCGCGGCCCGCCCGGACTTCGACCCGGTGCGCCCCGTGGTGGAGGCCAACGTCCGGCCGCACGAGCGGGACACCGAGGTGCGGCTCATCACCGACCCGCTGACCGCGCGGGTGGCCGACCTGTTCAACGTCGGCTACGAGATCCTGCTCCAGACCCTGGAGCGGTTCTTCGCGCACACCGAGGAGACCGACGCCCAGCTCCAGACGCTCGCCGACACCACCATCGCGCTGATGGTCCAGGTCCTGCGCCCGCTCGGCGACCTGATCACCACGCTGCCCGCCGGCCCGGACTACCCCGGCCGGACCGCCGGCCCCAGCTTCGAGCTGTTCTACGAGGACGACTACCTGATGCCGCACCGCGAGGCGGCCTGGGCGCTGCTGGCCGAGCGGATGGACGAGGCCGCCTCGCTGTGCCTCCAGATCAGGGACGACCACGACCTGGCGGTCGCCGAGCGGCTGGCGCCGGTGCTCGGCGCGCTGCGCGAGATGTCGCGCACCCTGGCCGCCGAGCTGCCCGCGGGCACCGCGCACGCCC
>JBOHCO010001653.1:0-2773 GCA_050698895.1 Streptosporangiaceae bacterium | reverse complement strand
TCGTTGTAGCGACGTGAGCGGCCCGTTCACGTCGTTGCCGCCCGGTCGCCCGTGGCCGGCCCTCACTCGCTTCTTGCTGTTATCAGACGTGGTGCGACCCCGTGGTGCGCGTGGTGCTGCCGCACGCGTCCCACCAGCCCCGTGCTCCGACAGCAGTTCGGATCGTCGGTGCCCTGACGCCGACGATCCGAACTGCTCCTCGCCGATGTGGCTCGTGTGACGAATGAGCGAGCACTTCTTGCTGTTATCACACCGGGGGCCTGGCGGTGCTTCCAGGGCGGGGGCCCGGCGGTGCTTCCAGGGCGGGGGCCCGGCGGTGCTTCTTGCTGTTATCAGGACGTGGGGGGCGGGGGCGGTGAGCCGCTGACGGTCAGGCTGGCGTCGCCCTCGTCAGCCGGCGCGGGACAGGTGGCGCAGGGCCCGGGCTGACGGGCTGCCGGGGTCGGCGGTGACGAACACCACCTGCTGGTCGTCCTCGGGGATCACCAGCACGTCGCAGTTGACCCGCACCGGGCCGAGGTCGGGGTGGGCGAACGTCTTGACCCGGTGGCCGGGCGCCCGCACCGGGTTGGTGGCCCAGATCGCCGCGAACTCCTCGCTGCCCGCGCGCAGCTCGGCCAGCAGGGCCGCCAGCCGCTCGTCGCGCGGGTAGCGGTCGGCGGCGGCGCGCAGCCGGGCCACCGCGATGGGCCCGAACTCCTCGGCGCCCGAGGTCTCCCGCGAGCTGCGGCCCAGGAACCGGCGGCGGGCCAGGTTGGGCTCCTCGCTGAGGCCGCCCAGCAGGGCCCGGGCCAGCGGGTTGGCCGCGATGACGTCGTAGCTGGCGTCGGTCACCACCACGGCCGCGTCGGGCAGCCGCCGCAGCAGCCCGGCCACGTGCGGCCGGACCTGGCGAACCGGGCCGGGCGGCGGCAGCGGGCTCGCGCCGGCCAGCCGGAACAGGTGGGCCCGCTCGGCCGGGCTGAGCCGCAGAGCGCCGGTCAGGGCGTCGAGGATCCGCGGCGACGGGTGCGGGCCCCTGCCCTGCTCCAGCCGGGCGTAGTACTCCACCGACATGGCGGCCAGCCCGGCGACCTCCTGCGGCGCAGGCCGGGGGTGCGACGGCGCAGGCCCGCGGGCAGGCCCACGTCCGCGGGCCGCAGGCCCCGCCGCCGGTCACGCAGGAAAACCGCCAGTTCCTGCCTCGCCATCGGCCCGCTCCTTCCGTGCCAGGTACCGGTTGTGCCTGGATCGGGCCGCCCGGTCGCGGCATCCTCGAGCCTATGAGCAATTCCACCGCCCTGGTCACCGGGGCCAACAAGGGCATCGGCAAGGAGATCGCCCGCCAGCTCGCGGACAGCGGCCTGACGGTCTACGTCGGCTCCCGCGACGCCGCGCGCGGCCAGCGGGCCGTGGCCGAGATCGGCGGCGACACCCGGCTGCTGGTGCTGGACGTCACCGACAGCACGAGCATCGCCGCCGCCGCGGAGCAGGTGCCGAGCCTGGACATCCTGGTCAACAACGCCGGCATGATGGCTGATGCCGCGAGCCCGCCGGAGGCGGACGTCGACAGCTTCCGGAGAACCTACGAGACCAACGTGTTCGGGGTGCTCGCGGTCACCAACGCCTTCCTGCCCGCGCTGCGCCGCTCGGCCGCCCCGCGGATCGTGAACATCTCCAGCGGCACCGGCTCGCTGACGATCAGCTCCAGCACCGCGTCGACCTTCTCGCCGGGCGGAGGCGCCGCGTACCGGTCGTCCAAGACCGCGCTGAACGCCCTGACCCTCTTCTACGCCCAGGCGCTGGCCGGCGAGGGGTTCAAGGTCAACGCGCTGGCGCCGGGCCTGCGCCGCACGGACCTCAACGAGCGGGCCGCGGCCAGCGACGGCGACCCGGCCGAGGCGGCCGCGGGCGCCGTGCGGCTGGCCACGCTGGGCGACGACGGGCCGACCGGCGAGTTCCGGTCCTGGGACCTGACCGACGTGCCCTGGTAGCCGGGACGGGACAGGGCAGCTCAGTCGGCCCGGCGGACCGCCGCGTCCCGCACCTCCACCCGGCCTGGTCCGGTCAGCGTGACGCCGAACCGGATCAGCCCGGCGTCGCCGGGCACCGCCGCGCTGACCTTCTGCCCGGCCCAGTCGCGGTCGCCGGTGATGGCCGGGCTGTGCGCCTCCGGGTCCTGGCCGGAGGTGACGACGTGCAGCCACAGCTCGGCCCGGCCGGTCACCGCCTGGACCCGGAGCCGGGCGGAGAAGATCACGGTGGCGCCGTGGTAGGCGCCGGCCGCGACGGCCTGGCCCAGGAAGGCCTCGCCGTGGGGGCGGGGCACGGCCGAGGCCAGCGTCGCGGTGCCGTCCGCCGCGGTGGCGGCGTAGTCCTGCCAGTGTGAGCCGGTCGGCTCGACCCGGAAGCTGCCGCCGGTGAGCCAGCCGTCGAGTCCGGCGCCGAAGTCCAGGTTCCGCGGCGCGCTGGCCAGCCCGGCCGCGGCCCGTTCTGGAATCCGGTGCAGGAACGGCCCGAGCAGATCGTCGCCGGCGACCGGGAGGGCCAGCCGGCGCCACAGCGGCCCGGCCACCCGGACCGGCGCGCCGGCGGCAGCGGCCATGGCCAGGGCCTGGCCGAGGCGCGCGGTGACGGGCGCCGGCCCGGCGGGGCCGGTGACCTCGATCCGGCCCGCAAGCACCCCCGGGCCCAGCTCGTCGATGTCCACCCCGGTCACCGCGCCGCCGGCCGCCTCGACCAGGCGGCGGGCCAGGTCCAGCCCGCCGGGCCCCGGGCCCGGCCCGTGCAGCGC
>JBOHCO010001652.1:0-5868 GCA_050698895.1 Streptosporangiaceae bacterium | reverse complement strand
GTCCAGGACAGGGCCGTGCCGGACAGCGCCGTGCCGGCCGCGGCGGCGAGGAGGGTGACAGTGGTGACGCGCCGCGCGAAGCGAGCGGTCAGGTTCATATTTCTCCCTGCTGGCTAAGGCCGCGCTGGCCCAGCCGGACGGAATGGAATGGACCTATCACGCCCGTTATGACGCCATTGTGAGCCGCGTGGTTGGGCCGATCTGCGGCCCAACCGGGCGACCGGGCCCGCGGACCGGTAACTGACGCCGGGCGCGCAGCGCGCGCCGTCCCCTGACCAGCAGCGACGGCGGACGGCGGGCGGCGCGCACGGCCGGGTCGGCCAGGTCGACCAGGGCCGGACGGAACAGGTCCGGCTCCAGGAAGATGTGCTCCGCGATCGGCACCGCGGCCCGGACCCGGCGCTCGGCGGCGTCGATGCCCGCCACGACGCGGGCCGCCGGGTCGCTGCCCGCGACCGCGATCTTGGCCGCCACCAGCAGCGTCTCCGGCCCGACGTGCAGGGTGCGCAGGTGGATCACCCGCAGCACCTCCGGGCCGTCCTCGATGGCCGCGACGATCTCGGCCTCCACGTCCGGGCTGGCCGACTCCCCGATGAGCAGGCTCTTCATCTCCACCGCGAGGATCGCCGCCACGCAGGCCAGCAGCGCCCCGATGGCGATCGAGCCGGCCCCGTCCCACCGGCTGTCCCCGGTCGCCTCGGTCAGCGACACCCCGGCCAGCGCGAACACCAGCCCGGTCAGCGCCGCGGTGTCCTCCAGGACCACCGCGGGCAGCTCGGGAGCCTTGGCCCGCCTGATGAACATGACGAAGCTGCGCCAGCTCGCCGAGCCGCGGTCCGGCCGGGACTCAAAGATCGCGGTGCGCAGCGAGAACGCCTCCAGCGCGATGGCGATGAACAGCACGCCGAACGCCACCACGGGCGAGGTCACATGCTCGGGCTGCCTGATCCGCTCGACGCCCTCGTAGACCGAGAACAGCGCGCCCACCGTGAACAGCACCACGGCCACGATGAACGCGTAGAAATACCGCTCGCCGCCGAAGCCGAACTGGTGCTCCTCGGTCTCCTCGCGTATCGCGCGGCGGCGCCCGAGCAGCAGCAGGAGCTGGTTGCCCGAGTCGGCCACCGAGTGCGCCGACTCGGCCAGCAGGGAGGCCGAGCCGGTAATGGCGAAGGCAGCGAACTTGGTCGCCGCGATGCCCAGGTTGGCCGCCAGGGCGGCGATAACGGCCCGTTTGCCGCCGCTGTGCTCTGATTCCGGCGAGGCCGCCGGCTCAGTGCTGATCCGCGCTCACACCCGGTTCCCGAGCTTCCTCGATCAGCAGCACGGGGATGTCATCGCGCACCGGGTAGGCCAGGCCGCAGTCCGGGCCGGTGCAGACCAGCTCGTCGGCGGCGGGGTCAGCGCGTAGCGGAGAGTGACATTTCGGGCAGGCCAGAATGTCCAGCAGCCATTCATCGATCTGCACGGAACCTCCCCTTACGAGCCGTCTGAGCGCACGATACCCAGGACCTCGTCCCGGACCATGGCCAGGGTAGCCGCATCGGGCGCCTCGACGTTCAGCCGGAGCAGCGGCTCGGTGTTCGACGGGCGCACGTTGAACCAGTAGTCCGGGCCGGTCACGGTGAGCCCGTCCAGCTCGTCGGTGCTGAAGCCAGGCCGGCCGGCGAACGCGGCCCGCACCTTCTCGGTGGCCGCGGCCTGGTCGCTGACCTCGCTGTTGATCTCCCCCGAGGCCACGTAACGGGAGAACTCGGTGAGCAGCTCGGACAGCGGCTTGGCGGACGATCCCACCGCGGCCAGCACGTGCAGCGCGGCCAGCATGCCGGAGTCGGCGAACCAGAAGTCCCGGAAGTAGAAGTGGCCGGAGTGCTCGCCGCCGAAGATGGCGGCCGACTGCGCCATCTGGGCCTTGATGAAGGAGTGGCCGACCCGCGTCCGGACCGGCACGCCGCCGTGCTCGGAGACGATCTCGGGCACCGCGCGGGAGGTGATCAGGTTGTGGATGATCGTGGCCCCCGGCTCGCGGCCCAGCTCGCGGACGGCGATCAGGGCGGTGAGCACCGACGGGGAGACGATCTCGCCGCGCTCCACGACCACGAAGCAGCGGTCGGCGTCGCCGTCGAAGGCCAGCCCGAGATCCGCGCCGGCCTTCACCACGGCCTGCTGGAGGTCGGCCAGGTTGGCCGGGTCGATGGGGTTGGCCTCGTGGTTGGGGAAGTCGCCGTCCAGCTCGAAGTACAGCGGCACCGTCTCGATAGGCAGGCCCTCGAAGACCCTGGGCACCGTGTACCCGCCCATCCCGTTGCCCGCGTCCACGGCCACCCTGAGCGGCCGGATGCCGGACAGGTCGACCAGGGTCTTGAGGTGGTCGGCGTAGCCGGACAGCAGGTCCCGGCCGGTGATGGTGCCGGGCGTCCCGGCCAGGGCCGGCACCCCGGCGGCGGCCATGTCCCGCAGCTGCATGAGCCCCGTCTCGGCGCCCACCGGCCGGGCGCCCGCGCGGCAGAGCTTGATCCCGTTGTACTTGGCCGGGTTGTGGCTGGCGGTGATCATCGCGCCGGGGATGTCGAGGCTGCCGCTGGCGTAGTAGAGCATGTCGGTCGAGCCGAGCCCGGCGCTGATGACATCCGCGCCCTGGGCCGCCGCGCCGCGGCCGAACGCCCGGGCCAGGCCGGGCGAGGACAGCCGCATGTCGTGGGCGGTCACCACGGCCGGGGCCCCGGTCAGCCGGACGAACGCGGCCCCGGTGGCCTCGGCGACGTGCTCGTCCACTTGCTCGGGGACGACCCCCCGGATGTCATACGCCTTGAAGATCTTCTCGTACTCGGCCACCAGGCTCGCCTCTTTCGCCTCCGCTGCCGCGGCCGGGGCCGCGATGTAGGGGACCGAGCCTACCGGGCGGCCTTCGGGTCCAGCCGGGCGTGCGGCCGGCTGTTTACCTAATCCAGCGGCTAGCGACCGGGCGGCGCGGCCGGCCGCGGCTAGTGGCCGCGGGGGCGGGTGTCGGATGGCGCGGACCGCAGCACCCGCAGGTGCCCGCGGCGGCCGATCTCCACGCCCTGGCCGACCGGCTCGGCGGGCCGGCGCGGCGTCGTCGCCTCGCGGACCGCGTTGGCCAGCGCCTCAAGATCATCGGCGGCCGCGGCCTCGGTCTCCTCGGAGGAGGCCGGCAGCCGGACCACGTCCCAGCCGCGCGGGACCGTCAGTCGGTCCGCGTGCCGGGCGCACAGGTCGTAGCAGTGCGGCTCCACGTAGGCGGCCAGCGGCCCCAGGACCGCCGTGGAGTCGCGGTAGACGTAGGTGAGCGTATAGACGGCCACCTGCCTGCATGCTGGCCGCGAACAGCAGCGGGTACTCATCTGCGCGCCCCGCAGCGTCTGTCTCCACGGATGACTGCACCGTGCCCGCGTACGTCGCTCACAACGGCTGACGGTACTTCAGCAGTGACCGGTAACGCCACCACCTGGGGCACTCTGCACGATCGTGTCTCCGATAGCTACATCGGAGTCTGAGATCTGATTGGGATACGCTCGGTGACCGTGCTTAACGGTGATGGCCGGGACCGGCCAGGCAGCCGGATCAGGCGACGGGATCGCCACGGTCGTGGCCTGCGAGGACTGCTGGTCCCGCCCGACGTTCCGCTCTACCGCAGCCGCAGCGAGCGGTTCGACGACCTGGTGCTGCTGGCCGTTTCTCAGCTCGAGCCCCGGTGGGAAGCGGAGCTGGCGGGCGTCGAGTTCGGCGTCGAGGAGATCCCGCCCGCCGAGCCCGCGAGCGACGACCCCGATCACGTGCCGCTGGCCCGCCTGGAGCAGGGCTCGGCGGACGCCGGGAGCCCGGCCCGCCCGGCCCGGCCCGCCCGCATCGTCCTCTACCGGCGGCCGCTGATGGCCCGCGCCGACGGGGATGAGGAGCTCGGCGAGCTGGTGCTGGACGTGGTGGTCGAGGAGTTCGCCCGGCTGCTCGGGCTGGACCCGCAGATCGTGGACCCCGGCTACCCCGGCGACGAGGACTAGCCGGAGTTAACCGGGCCAGTCGGGCTAGCCGTGGCCGACGGCGGCCAGGGCCTGCTCGGCCACTGGCAGCGGCAGCCAGGTCAGGGCGCTGGTCATGGGCATGATCGTGCGCACGATGCCGCCCCGCGAGCTGATGACCCGGCCTACGTAGACCGGGCCCGAGCCCGCCTCCGGGGTGACCACCACCGCGAAGCTGGCCGGCTTGCGGCCCGGCGACCTGATCCGCGTCACGACCGTATGCCCGCCAGGGACGTGCACCACCGTGGCCTGCTGCCCGGAGAAACTGATCTTGGACGTGGCGGTCAGGATCCGTACCGTGGCCGCGCCCTTAGGCGCCGAGATGACCAGGTTCGCCGACCCGTCGGCGGGTGCCGGGTTGTCGGCCGCGATGGCCTGCTCGCTGACCGGCGCGGCCGCGGCCGAGAGCGCGCCGGGCGCCCCGGTGACGCCGCCCGGCACCAGCACGGCGGCCACCACCGGGACGTTGGACGAGACCTTGAGCGCGGTGGCCACGCCCGACAGGGACGGCAGCGGGATGGCCGCGGCCGAGTCTCCGGCCAGGGGGATTCCGCTGCCCCCGGTGGGGCGGTAGGAGCCCCGGCTGGTCACCGCGGTGACCTGGATCTGGGCGGCGGCGGTACCCGGCACGGCTACGTACAGGGTCCGCGTGCCCCGCGAGGATGGCAGGCCGGGGATCACCTGACTGCGGGTCGGCGCCTGGGTCACCGGCAGCCAGGTGCCCTCGCCCCCGCTCTTGTCGTCCTCCCGCACCGCGGCCACCACGCGGCCCAGGCTGGTGCTCACGTGCAAAGCCACGACCCGCGAGGAGTGCAGCAGCTTGCTCAGCGACTGGCCGATGATCCCGTGCGGCGGAACCACGATGCCCGTGTCGGAACTGTCCAGCAGCGGCCCGTTGTCGGTCAGCGCCTGGACCTGGACGTCGGCGGGCTGGCTGTCGGTGTTCATCAGGTACAGCTCGATCAGCGACGCCGTCGTGGCACTCGGGCCTGCGAACCAGAAGTCCGTGCCGGGGGCCTGGCACTGCGCGGTGACCAGGCCGCTCGGGCTGGTCTGCTCGACCTCCAGCCCCTGGGCCAGGGCGCCGCTGGCCTGGACCATGACCCCGCCGCGCCCCTGGATGGTGACCACGCCGCCCGAGCTCGGGTCGCCGGGCACGGACCGGGCCCGGGGCTTGGGCGCGGCCGACACCTTCGACAGGCCCAGCATGCCGGGCCTGGTCAGCGTGGCCAGGGCGGGCCCCGCGGCCGGACTGCCCAGGCCCGACAGCCGGGTGATGGCGGCGCTGCCCTGCCGGGCCGTACCCGGTACCGACGCGACGGCCACGCCGGCCGCGGTGACCCCGACGGTGCCGGGTGACGGGCAGGCCCGGGTGGCCGAGTTGACGTCGGCCCTGGTCGCCTGGCTGATCTTGACCACGCTGCCCACCGTCGCGGGGTGCACGACCGTGCCCGCGCCGTAGGCCGCGGCCAGGCCCACCACCACCACGCCCACCGAGATCAGCCGGCCGCGCATACCTCCCGGAGCGAGCCTCACCGGCCGTCCCTTCCTTCGCCGTCATCGCCGTCCGGCGCGGGCCAGCGGCGCCGCGAGCGGTCGTCAGGGCCGCCCCCGCCGCGGTGCGTCTGCGTGGACGGCAGCGGCTCGAGGGATTCGTCCGAGCCGGACCAGTCGGCGTCGCTGTCGTCCGGCGCCCGGTCCGGCCCGCCACCGTAAGCCGGGTCGTTGCCGTAGCCGGGCTCGTTGCTGTAGGCGGGCTCGTTGCTGTAGCCGGAACGGCCGGGGGGCTGGGCCGCCGATCGGCCGGTCCCGCCGGGCTGCGGGCCGGGGC
>JBOHCO010001651.1:0-1499 GCA_050698895.1 Streptosporangiaceae bacterium | reverse complement strand
CCGGCCGCCGGATTCTTCCGGCCGACGACCGTACCGCACACCATCTTCCCCGCCCCGCCGCCGGACGGAACCCTGGAGGACCGGGTGTGGAGCTCGCTGAAGGCGCTGCAGCAAGGGCTCGACGTGGACGCCTCTCAGGGGTTCGACGTACTGCACGGGCAGGACTGCATCGCCGGCCGGGCCGTCGTGGCGCTCCGGGAAGCCGGCGCCCCGGTGCTGACCGTACGGACCGTTCACCACGTTGACGACTTCACGACTGAGGCCCTGGTCGAATGCCAGCGCCGCTCCATCCTCGATCCCGACCGCGTGCTCGCGGTGAGCCGGTACTGGCGCAGGCGCCTGGCGGACGAATTCGGGGTCGGTGCCGACGTGGTGACGAACGGCGTCAACCCGCAGCGCAGCCGGCGGCCCGGGGGGCTCGACTCGGCTGCGCTTCGCGCCCGGATCGGCGCGACGGGGCGCACGCTGTTCCTCACCGTCGGCGGCATCGAGCCCCGCAAGGGCACGCGCGAGCTTGTTGAGGCCATGTCCATGCTCCGCGGCCGGCTGGTCCCCGCACCGCTCCTGGCGATCGTGGGCGGGCACTCATTCCAGGACTACCGCCCGTACGCGGCATCGGTCCTGGCCCGGGCCCGGGCCCTCGGCCTGGAGACCGGGAGCGACATCGTGATCCTCGGTACCGTTTCCGATGCCGAGCTGGCCGGCTGGTATCACTCCGCTGACGCGTTCGTGTTCCCTTCGGTGAAGGAAGGATGGGGCCTGGCCCTGCTCGAGGCCATGGCCGCCGGCCTGCCCGCCGTCACGACGGACATCCCGGTCTTCCGGGAGTTCCTGGCTCCCGGCGATGCCGTCCTGGTGCCCCCGGCCGACGCCGCCGCCCTGAGCCAGGCCATGTTCGCCGTCGCGACCGACCATGCGCTGCGCCAGAGGCTGGCCCTGGCCGGGCCGAAGGTGGCCGGACGCTATACCTGGGAGGCCTGCGCCAGCCAGCATCTTGCCCTCTACCAGCGCCTCGTCACCGGAGGCGGGAGCCTTCAGCCTGATTCGTGACGATCCGCGGGCGACAGCGCGAGCACCGCCTGGCCCCCCGCCGAGAGGCCCCAGGCCAGATCCGCGCCCGAGGTATGCCCGATCGCCAGCAGCCGTGCTACGGCGGCCGCGGCCGGCTCGAGACCCCCGAGCGCCCGGAGCACGCGGCCGACCTCGGCGGAGCCCTGGCCGCGGGCGGCGCAGTGCAACAAGGCGGCGGACACCGGCGTGGTCCGCTCGCGTGCATGACGGGTGACCGTCGCGGCGAGCTGGTCCGCCAGCCAGACCGCCCTGGCGCCGGCCGTCGCACCGCCCAGCAGCCGCAGCGCGAGCAGCAGCCCGGCCAGCATGTCGTCTCCGCTGGGAGTCAGGCCCGGTCCGAGACCGATCAGGCGCCTGGCGGCCTCGACCGCCCCCGGCCCGTCACCCGCGGCACAGCAGGCGGCCAGAGCAGCCGGCGCGTCCCGCCC
>JBOHCO010001650.1:0-3746 GCA_050698895.1 Streptosporangiaceae bacterium | reverse complement strand
GCACGAGGTCGCGCGGTGCGGCGCTCAGCGTGGACCCAGCCGGCGCGTCCGACTGCGGCAGCAGCCGCCGGGGCGACACCCGCAGCGGCTCGCCGACGTGCCCGACCGCGGCCCGGAACATGATTGCTTCCTCAGCGTAGAGCGCCATGTGCCGCGCCCCGAGAGGCTCGATCAGCAGCTCCCGCATGGCGGCCTCCCACGTGCGCCCGCGCAGCCCGGCGACGATGGCACCGAGCGCGCAATAGCCGGCAATGCAGTACGAGAACAGCTCCCCCGGCCCGCTGACCTGCCGGGCGTTGCCACGCATGAACGCGACAAGCTTGGCCACCGCGTCGTCCCCGCGGCCGGTGTCCTCGAACAGATCCCCGTCGAACCCACCGGTGTGCGACAGCAGCTGCCGCACGGTGATGCTCTCCGAGGCGTCGGCGTCCAGCACCCCGAACTCGGGAAGATACTTTCGGACCGGCTCACCGAGATCGACCAGCCCTTCCCCGACAAGCTGCATCACCAGGGCGGCCGTCCAGACTTTGGTAACCGACCCGATCTGGAACAGGCTATCGGCGGTAGCCTCCACCCCGGTGTCCAGATTGACCACCCCGGTAGCCGCCTCAGCCAGCTGATCCCCCATCCCGACGGCCACCGCAGCCCCCGGCACCCCATGCCGCCCAGCGGCCCGATCGATCCATCCCTGAAGATCCGGAAGAAGCGTCATATCAAGGACCGTACCCGCGTACCCTCCTCCCCGACGCCCCTCTGGGGGCGCCCCGCCCCACGCCGCGGAGCACCCCGGCCACCGCGGCGAGGCGCCCGGACGCGCTGCCCGTGACGACCCGACCGAGCGTCAGCCCGAACGGCCAACTCTCGCTTGCGGCTGGTGACACGTTCCTTACCGTAATCCTGCCGTGGGGGCTCGATCTTGCCTCCATCCACGCACCGGTCGCCCTGTGGCACGGGCTGCGCGACACCGCGGCCCCGCCGGCTCGCCGCCCACATCCCGCACGCCACCGCGCACTTCCCCGCCGACCAAGACCACACCAACATCAAGGAGAACAACCGCAGCGCCGCCATCGCGTGGGTGCGCAGTCACATGTAGCCCACCGCCCGTCAGCGACAGATAGCGATCTACTGCTGGAGGATCGCTAGGCGCCTACGCTGACATCGGGGTCGCCTGAGCGGCTGAGGTCGCCCACCGCCTCGGCGTACCAGGCCGGGGCCACGTGCTCAACTATCTCGCGCAGCGTCCAGTTGGGGTCCCGTGGCGCGTCCCAGGCCGCCGGACCGGCGGCCGCGAAGCGCAGCACGTAGAGCCGGCCCAGCCGCCGCAGCCGCTCGTCCGCCTCGTTGAGGTCCTCCTCCGTAAACCCAGCCAGGTCGCTGCCCAGGGTGACCGCGCTGGCGTGCCAGTGGTCGGGCACGGTGGGCACGCCCGCCAGCAGGGCCTCGATCTCGGCCAGGTGGTCGACCAGGTGGTCGGCGTACCGGCGGAGCGCCTTGTTGGGCGTGTAGACCCGGTCCTCGGCAGGCACCGGGACACCGTCCCAGGCCAGCCAGGTCCGGGCCAGCTCCAGGGTCCGCGCTACTCCGGCGGCCACCACCTCGGCCGGGTTGGCGCTCTCGGGCGCCGGGGTTCCGCTCGTTGTCATGAGCAGCACCCTAGGACGAAGATACTTCGTTCTCCAACGAAATAATCTGGCCGCGCCGGTCCGGCTCGGTCACCCCGGGCACCAGCAGCACGCTGCCCGTCGCCGCCGCGATCGACCCGCCGATGACCAGCGCCAGCCGCACCCCGGCCAGGCCGGCCACCGCGCCGCCCGCGATCGTGCCCAGTGGGGCCAGGGCCAGCGACAGCATCCAGTCCACCGACGAGGCCCGGCCCAGCATGTCGCCCGGCACCTCGCGCTGCATGAGCGGGAACCACAGCACGTTCCCGTAGGTGACCCCGGCCCAGGCCAGCCCGGCGAAGACCAGGGCCAGCCACAGCCAGGGGACCAGGCCCAGGCCGACGGCGGCCAGCCCGGTCCCGGACCACGCGGCCCAGATGGTACCGATCCGGCGCCGCGGCGCGGGCCGGCGGGCGGCGGCCACCGAGGCCAGTGTCCCGCCCGCGCCGCTGGCCGAGTACATCAGGCCCAGCGCGACCGGCCCGGCCCGGAACACGTGCCGGACCAGCAGCGGCTCCAGTACGGCCAGCGGGACCACGCAGGCCAGGTTGGCGATCCCGACCGCGATCATGCTCCACCACAGCCAGGCCTGCGAGCGGCAGTACCGCAGCCCGGCGCCGATCTCCGACAGCAGCGAGCCGCCGGACCGGGCGGGCCGCCGGGTGCGGCGCATCGCGGCCAGGCACCCGGCACTGACCGCGAAGCTGACGGCGTCAGCCCCGAACGCCCAGGCCGGCCCGATGGCGGCCACGATGAGCCCGCCGGCCAGCGGGCCGAGCAGGTACTGGGCCAGCGACTGGCTCAGCGAGGACAGCGAGCTGGCCGACACCAGCAGACCTTCGGGCAGGATGTCGGCGGTGATGGCGGTGGACGCGGGCTTGAAGAACGCGCCCGCCACCCCGAACGCGGCCGACAGCGCGGCGAGCTGCCACAGCTGCGCGTGCCCGGTGGCGACCAGGATGGCGACCAGTCCGACGCACGCGCCGCTGGCGCCGTCGGAGACCAGCATGACCAGGCGCCGCGACACCCGGTCCACGATCGTGCCGCCCGCCAGCAGGAGCAGCACCGAGGGGATCGTCCGCGCGCTGACCACCAGGGCCAGGTCCAGGGCGCTGCCGGTGAGCCGCAGCACCTCCAGCGGCAGCGCTACGGTGAACACGCCGTTGCCGATGAGGGAGATGGCCTGGCCCAGCCACAGCAGCGCGAAGTCGCGATGCCGGAGCGCGCCGGTAACCTGAGCGGTATGCGATGCTGGCCTCATGCCGGCAGCCCACCAGCCCCGCAGCGACCGGGAATTGATTAAGGCCCTGGCTACATGTTCCGGCTCGAGCTCGACGTTCAGGACCTGGCCGCGGCCTGCTTCACGATCTCGCCGCTGCACGAGGTCACCAGCAGCCTGTGGCCGGTCTACGGACCATTCCCGGCTACGCCTGAGCCGCTGCGGCCCTGGGCTCGCCGGGTGGCGGCACAGCCGGGCCTTGACCACGAGCTGCTGCGCGCCCTGGTCAGCCCGCGAGGCTGGATCCCGGACTTCGCCGCGCCGCCTCCGGCCACGGCGTGCCCGGACATCGCCGACCAGCTGGCCCAGGTCCGGGCCACCCCGCCTGACCGGGTAGCGGCCGACGTCATCGCCGCCTACGGCCGCGCACCGCTGCCCGGCCGCCTGCGGGATCTGGACCGCGACCCGGCGATGGTCCGCGACCAGGTCGCCGACGCCCTCGGCCGGTACTGGCGGGCGGTCATCGAGCCGCGCTGGCCGACGCTGCGGACCCTGCTCGAGGCCGACCTGCTGCACCGCGGCCAGCAACTGGCCCAGGGCGGGCCGGGTGCCGCCTTCGGCCGGCTCGACCGGCGGATCCGGTGGTCGGCGGGCGGCGTGCTGGCGGTGGACATCATCCACCAGTGGCGCCGCGAGCTGCCGGTAGCGGGCCGGGGCCTGCGGCTGGTGCCCAGCCTGTTCGCGTACTTCCCGCACCTGCCCATCGACGTGGCCGACCCGCCGGTGCTGGGCTACCCGGCCCGCGGCATGGCGCTGCCCTGGCAGCGGGCCCCGGCCCCGTCGCCGGCCGCGACGCGGGCCCTGCT
>JBOHCO010001649.1:0-6257 GCA_050698895.1 Streptosporangiaceae bacterium | reverse complement strand
CAGCAGGGCGGCGGGCAGCCGCGGGTCGCGGTAGACGATCTTCCGCCAGGCGTCCACGACCCGCATGTAGTCGGCGAAGGCGGCCGCGTCGTCCGGCCGCCGCTGGCGCGACCAGCGGCCCAGCATGGGCTCGTAGGCGGCGCAGAAGCCGGCGTAGGTCTCCGCCAGCGCGTCCAGGTCCCACCAGCGCCGGACCGCCGCGGGCAGGCCGCCGGGGGCGCGGGCCTGCTCGAACAGCTCGACGTAGCCGCCCAGGCCCAGGCTCTCGATGCGGTGCCGGGCCTCGGCGGCCAGGTGCTGCGGCGCGATCCACACCCCGGCGGCCGCGGCCCCGAAGCCGAGCCGGTCCAGCCGGGAGCGCAGCACGTGCCGCTTGTCGCGCTCGGGCTCGGGCACCGAGAACACGGCCAGCACCCAGCCGTCCTCCAGCCGGGCCGCGGTCCGGCCGAGGATGCGGGGATCGCCCTCGGCCAGCAGCCGCTGCCCGCCGTCCGACAGGGAGTAGCCCGCGGCGCCGGCCGCGCCGCGGGACTCGATGAGGCCGCGGCGCTTGAGCCGGGACACGGCCGAGCGCACCGCGGGCGCGTCCACGTCCACCTCGGCCATCAGCCGGATCAGGTGCGCGATGGAGATCCAGCCGCCGATGCCCTCACGGAACAGTCCGAAGAAGGTCAGGATCAGGTCGCGCGGCGGGGCGGCCTGGGCAGCGGACACCGGGCCAGTGTAGAAGGGGTCTCATGAGCATTGACCGGATCAACCCGCCGGAGCTGGCCCGGCCGTCGGGGTTCTCGCACGCGGTGGTGGGCCGCGGCACGATGATCGCGCTGGCCGGGCAGACCGCCCTGGACGGCGACGGGCAGGTCACGGGCGACGGGGTGGTGGCCCAGTTCGAGGTGGCGCTGGGCAACCTGCTGACCGCGCTGGCGGCGGCGGGCGGGCGGCCGGACCAGCTCATCTCGCTGACCGTGTACCTGGTCGACCTGGAGGACTACCGGCGGCGCGGGGCCGAGGTCGGCGCGGTCTGGCGGCGGCTGGCCGGGCGGGACTACCCGGCCATGGCCGCCGTGGGCGTCCGCCGGCTCTGGGACCCGGCGGCCCTGGTCGAGGTCCAGGGCCTGGCCGTCGCCTGAGCCAGCCCGGCGCCGCCCGCTTATCGCGGGCTCTTGACTATCGTGACACAAGCGCTACACACTGAAGCATGACGATGGACGTCGCCGCGTCCGGGCACGTGGACACGTTCTGCCGCGACCACCTGCCGCCCCGCGAGAGCTGGCCCGAGCTGCTGTTCGAGCGGCCGGAGCTGGACTACCCGGCCCGGCTCAACTGCGGCCGGGAGCTGCTGGACGCGGTCATCGAGCGGCACGGCGGCGACCGCCGCTGCCTGCTCGCCCCCGGCGGGGTGACCTGGAGCTACGCCGACCTGCTGCGCACCGTGAGCCAGGTGGCGGCGGTGCTGACCGGGGAGCTGGGCATCGTGCCGGGCAACCGGGTGCTGCTGCGCGGGCCGAACAACCCGTGGCTGGCGGCCTGCTGGCTGGCCGTGATCCGGGCCGGGGCGGTGGCGGTGGCCACGATGCCGCTGCTGCGGCCGGGCGAGCTGTCCACGGTGGCGCAGATCGCCCGGGTCGACCTGGCCCTGTGCGACGCGCGCTTCGCCGCCGACCTGCTGGCCGCCGACCTGGGCGGCGCGCCGGTGGTGATGTACGGCGGCGGCCAGCCCGGTGACCTGACCCGGCGGGCGGCGGCCGCGCCGCAGTGGTTCGCCCCCGCGGACACCGCGGCCGACGACGTCGCGCTGCTGGCCTTCACCTCGGGCACCACCGGACGGCCCAAGGCCACCATGCACTTCCACCGCGACGTGCTGGCCATCGCCGACACCTTCTCCCAGCAGGTGGTCAGGCCGGTGCCCGGCGACCTGTTCACCGGCACGCCGCCGCTGGCGTTCACCTTCGGCCTGGGCGGGCTGCTGGTGTTCCCGCTGCGGGCCGGGGCGGCCACGCTGCTGATCGAGAAGGCCAGCCCGGCCGAGCTGGCCGACGCCATCGCCGCCCACCAGGTCACGGTCTGCTTCACCGCGCCGACCGCCTACCGGGCCATGATCGCCGCGGGGCGGGCCGGGCAGCTCGGCACGCTGCGGCGGGCGGTGTCGGCCGGCGAGCACCTGCCCGCGGGCACCTGGCACGCGTTCCGCGACGCCACCGGGATCGCGCTCATCGACGGCATCGGCTCGACCGAGATGCTGCACGTGTTCGTGTCGGCGGCCGACGAGGACATCCGGCCCGGCGCGACCGGGAAGGCGGTGCCGGGCTACGTGGCCGCGGTGCTCGACGAGGCCGGGGCGCCGGTGCCGGACGGGGCGCCGGGGCGGCTGGCCGTGAAGGGGCCGACCGGCTGCCGGTACCTGGGCGACCCCCGGCAGGCCGTGTACTCCCAGGACGGCTGGAACATCACCGGCGACACGTTCGTCCGGGACGAGGACGGCTACTTCTGGTACCAGGCCCGCAGCGACGACATGATCGTCTCCTCGGGCTACAACATCGCCGGCCCGGAGGTGGAGGAGGCGCTGATGGCCCACCCGGCGGTGGCCGAATGCTGCGTCGTCGGGGTGCCGGATGAGGCCCGGGGGCAGCTGGTGAAAGCCTTTATCGTCCTGGAGAGCGCGGGCCAGGCCGGCCCGGAGCTCGAGTCGCTGTTGCAGAGCTTCGTGAAACAGCAGATTGCCCCCTACAAGTATCCGCGGGCCATCGAGTTCGTGGCCCGGCTGCCCCGGACCTCCACGGGCAAGATCCAGCGCTTCGTGCTCCGCCAGGCAGGCGGGCCCAGCGAGGCGGCGGGGTAGCGCGCGGTGCGTATCGCGGTCATCGGCGGCGGCCCCGGCGGACTGTACTTCGCGGCGCTGACCCGCCAGCTCAGCCCGGAGCACGAGGTCACCGTCTGGGAGCGCAACGCGGCCGACGACACGTTCGGGTTCGGCGTGGTGTTCTCCGACGAGACGCTGGGCGGCATCGAGCACGCCGACGAGGCCGTGTACGCGCAGATGGAGCGGGAGTTCGCCCGCTGGGACGACATCGACGTGCACTACCGGGGCCAGGTGCTGACCAGCGGCGGGCACGGGTTCGCGGCCATGAGCCGGCGGCGGCTGCTGGAGATACTGCAGCAGCGCTGCCGCGAGCTGGGGGCCCGGCTGCACTTCGAGGCCGAGGCGCCGGACGTGGACCAGCTCAGCCGGGACTACGACCTGGTGGTGGCGGCCGACGGGGTCAGCTCGGCGGTGCGGGCCCGGTACGCGGACGTCTTCGGGCCGGAGCTGGACGTGCGGCGCTGCAAGTACATGTGGCTGGGCACCGACAAGGTCTTCGACGCGTTCAAGTTCTATGTCCGGCCGACGCCGCACGGGGTCATGCAGGTGCACGGCTACCCCTACGACGCCAAGGGCAGCACGTTCATCGTGGAGATGCACGAGAGCGTGTGGGAGCGGGCCGGGTTCGGCGCGCAGGCCGGGCCGCTCGCGCCGGGCCAGTCCGACGAGGCGTCGGTGGAGGTGCTGCGCGAGCTGTTCGCGGACGTGCTCGACGGGCACGAGGTACTGGTCAACAACTCGCGGTGGGTCAGCTTCACCACGGTCCGCAACGAGCGCTGGTGTCACGGCAACGTGGTGCTGCTGGGCGACGCCGCGCACACCGCGCACTTCTCCATCGGCTCGGGGACCAAGCTGGCCATGGAGGACGCCCTGGCCCTGGCCGCCTGCCTGCGCGAGCAGCCGGGCGTCAGCCAGTCCCTGGTCAGCACCGCGCTGGAGGCTTACGAGGCCGAGCGGCGGCCGGTGGTGGCCTCGACCCAGCGCGCGGCCCAGGCCAGCCTGGAGTGGTTCGAGAACCTGGGCCAGTACACCAGCCAGGAGCCGGTGCAGTTCGCGTTCAACATCATGACCCGCAGCCGCCGGGTCACCTACGACAACCTGCGGGTCCGCGACCCGGAGTTCGTGGGCGCGGCCGACCGCTGGTTCGCGCGCCACGAGCAGGCCCGCGGGCTGGGCACCGGCGAGGTGCGGCCGCCCATGTTCCAGCCGTTCCGGCTGCGCGAGGTGGAGCTGGCCAACCGGGTGGTGGTCTCGCCCATGGACATGTACCGGGCCACCGACGGCCTGCCCGGCGAGTTCCACCTGGTCCACCTGGGCGGCAAGGCGCTGGGCGGGGCCGGGCTGGTGATGACCGAGATGGTGTGCGTGTCGGCGGCGGGCCGCATCTCCCCCGGCTGCACCGGCATCTACACCGACGAGCAGGCCCGGCGCTGGCGGAAGATCACCGAGTTCGTGCACGCCGAGTCGCAGGCCAAGATCGGCATCCAGCTCGGCCACTCGGGGCGCAAGGGGTCGACCCGGCTGATGTGGGAGGGCATCGACCAGCCGCTGCCCGACGGCAACTGGCCGCTGGTCGGCCCGTCGCCGCTGCCCTACCTGCCCGGCGTGAGCCAGGTCCCGCACGAGCTGACCGCGGCCGGCCTGGACCAGATCCGGGATGAGTTCGCCCTGGCCGCGGCCCGGGCCGACGCGGCCGGGTTCGACGTGCTCGAGCTGCACTGCGCGCACGGCTACCTGCTGTCCTCGTTCATCTCGCCGCTGACCAACCACCGCCGCGACGCCTACGGCGGGTCGCTGGCCGGGCGGCTGCGCTACCCGCTGGAGGTGTTCGCCGCGGTCCGGGCGGCCTGGCCGGCCGGCAAGCCGGTCAGCGTGCGGGTCTCGGCCACCGACTGGGCCGACGGCGGCATCACCGGGGCCGACTCGGTGCGGATCGCGAAGGCGTTCGCGGACGCCGGCGCGGACATCGTGGACGTGTCCACCGGGCAGGTCAGCCCGGACGAGCGGCCAGCCTTCGGCCGGTCCTACCAGACGCCGTTCGCCGACCAGATCCGGCACCTGGCCGGCATCCCGACCATGGCGGTCGGCGTCATCTCGTCCTACGACGACGTGAACTCGATCCTGCTGGCGGGCCGGGCCGACCTGTGCCTGCTCGGCCGGGCCCACCTGTACAACCCGAACTGGACGCTGCACGCCGCCGCCGAGCAGGACTACGCCGGCCCGGCCGCGGCCTGGCCGCAGGCCTGGCAGGCCGGCAGCAGGCGGCCGGCCGCGGGGCGGCTGGAGGGCCCCCGGCCGCGGCTGGAGCTGATCCGCCAGGCCGAGGCGGGCCCGGCCCACCGGCGCTGGACGCCTACATAGGGACCTTGATGCCCTTGCGCACCAGCCAGGCGTTGGCGGGCCAGGAGGTGGCGAACCCGATCATCATCCCGGCCTGCATGAGCAGCCAGTACGCGGCCGAGCTGGGCATCAGGGCGCTGGACCCGGTGAACAGCACCAGCTGGAAGACGGCCATCCAGCCGAACAGGCCGATCTCGAACGCGGTGAGCGAGATGAAGTCGGCCTTGGTCGCGGCGGCCACGCCGTCCTTCAGGCCCAGCCCGCGCATGGGCGCGATGGCGAAGTACTGGAACACGATGCCGAAGGCCAGGGCGACCAGGTAGTCGCCGATGAACTCGGCGCCCAGGGCCAGCCCGGCGACGGACAGGGCCAGCCAGAAGATGACGAACTCGGCGATCAGGTCGCCGAGCGTGCACCCGGCCCCGCAGTGGCTGGTCTCGATGGCCATGCTGACCCACCCCGGCCTGGGCCGCTGCCGCTTCTTGCTGTTATCAGATGGGCCGCCGGCCTGGGCCGGCTCCGGCGCCCCGGCCATGGCCGGCATCGGCGCCATGGCGGCCGTCCGGGCCGGGACGCGGGCCCAGCGCCAGTAGAACGCCAGCGCCAGCGGCCCGAAGTACAGCGCGGTGATGGGGAAGACGAAGTTCATCACGCCCATGGGCTGGCGCCGCCGGCCGATCAGGATGTCCCCGGCGATGATGGCGGAGCAGGCCAGGCACACCGAGATGAACGCCCACGCGAGCACGCTCAGCCACATCGGGATCATGACTTCTCTTTACCCAGCAGCGCGGCCGGGATTGACTGAGCATGGCCGCTCAAGGAGGGGACTTTTGATGGAGCAGACGCCCGACCCGAAGCGATTCCTCGAGGGATCGTTCGCCCCGGTTTCCGAGGAGATCACCGCGTTCGACCTGCCCGTCACCGGCCAGGTGCCCGCCGAGCTGACCGGCCGGTACCTGCGCAACGGGCCGAACCCGCTGGGCCTGGACGATCCCGACTATCACTGGTTCCTGGGCTCGGGCATGGTGCACGGCGTGCGGCTGCGCGACGGGCGGGC
>JBOHCO010001648.1:0-2032 GCA_050698895.1 Streptosporangiaceae bacterium | reverse complement strand
CGGGCGCGGCGGCGCGGAGCTGCGGCAGCAGCCGCTCGTCCTCGCCGGTGTGATGGGCGTGAATGGCGGTGCAGAAGCCGAGACAGTGGCTGAGCAGGTCGTCCGGAATGGCGCTGCCGCCGGCCGGCCGGCCGGTGCCGTCCGCCAGCCGGCCGGTGCCGTCGGCTAGGTCGCGGCGCAGCGACGCCAGCCGCTCCCGCAGGTCCCGGTGGACCTGAATCAGCTGCTCGCTCAGTGCCGCCACGCGGTCAGGCGTAGCCAACAGGAATGGGAACCTTCCCCTACGGTGCCTCCATGCCTGGCGCGATCCGCCACCGGCACGCGGCACCTGCCCATCCAAGCTGCTGCGGCCCGCCCAGTTCAAATCGCTGTAACAATCGGCGGCTACCGTGGGGCGCATGTCGGCTGAGCGGGCACTGGTGACTGAGCGGGCACTGGTGGCTGAGCGAGCGCTGGTGACTGAGCGGGCGCTGGTGAGACCGGCGACCGCCGCCGACGCCGAGGTCATCGCCGCGATCTTCGCCCAGTACGTCACCAGCAGCGTCGTCACATTCGAGGAGACCCCGCCGACGGCCGGCCAGTGGCGCGACCGCCTGGCCGGGCTGGCCGGGTCCGGCCTGCCCGTGCTGGTCGCCGAGCTGGATCACGCGGTGGCCGGCTACGCCTACGCCAGCCCCTGGCGGCCCAAGCCGGCTTACCGCCACACCGTCGAGGACACGGTCTACCTGGCTCCCGAGAGCCGCGGCCACGGGCTCGGCCGGCTCCTGCTGGACGCGCTGCTCGCGGCCTGCGCGGCGGCCGGGGTCCACCAGGTGATCGCGGTCATCGCCGACACCGGCGATCCCGCGTCGGTGGCTCTGCACCGCCGGTGCGGCTTCACCGACGCCGGGCGGCTCTCCGAGGTCGGCCATAAGCACGGCCGCTGGGTCGACACCATCCTGCTCCAGCGCGCCCTCGGTCCGGCCTGACCGCGCCCCGCCAGTCACCTCCGCCCCGCCACCAACGCCGCGCTACGGCGAGGACTGCCAGCGCCGGACGGCCAGGACGCCGGGCACCACGGCCAGGCCCAGCACCCAGAGCGCCAGGTGCAGCAACGGGGTGGCCACCGCCCCGCTGCCCGCCACCGACCTGATCAGGCCCGCCGCGGCCGTCACCGGGCTGGCCCTGGCGACGGGCTGCATCCAGCCCGCCAGGTCGCCCGCCGGAGCGAACGCCGAGCTGACGAAGGCCAGCGCGATGGCCGGGAAGTACAGCACCCGCTCGGCCGCCTCCGCGTCCCTGATCAGCAGCGCGAACCAGGCCGAGATCACCGCCAGGGCCAGGCCGAAGCTGACCGCGACCGCGACGATGGCCACCAGGCCCGGCAGCCCGCTGTGCACCCGGAAGCCCAGCAGCGCGGCGACGGCCAGCAGCAGCACCGCCTGGGCCGCGAACACCAGCGCGTCGGCGGCCAGCCGCCCGATGAGCACCGCCGACCGCGACATCGGCAGGGAGCGGAACCGGTCGGCCAGGCCGCTGCCCGCATCGCGGAGCAGGCCCAGGCCGGTACTCGGCGCGGTGAGCGCCGCGTTCTGGATCAGGATGCCGGGGATGAGGAACTGGCGGTAGGACCCGCTGGCGGCGCCGCGGGCCAGGGCCAGGTTCCCGAGCACCGAGACGAACAGGACCAGCAGCACGACCGGCTGCACCAGCGGGTAGATCAGCCGGCCCGGATTCAGCCGCAGCACCCGCAGCTGCCGTCCCGCGAGCAGCGCGCTGTCCCGCGCCATGGACCCCGTGGCCACCATGACCCCCGTCACGCTCGGTCTCCCGTCAGGGCCAGGAAGGCCTCGTCCAGCGAGGGCTGGCGCAGGCTCAGGCCGGCTACCGGCACCCCGGCCGCGCGCAGCGCCGCCGCCGCGGCCAGCAACGTCCCGGTGCCCCCGCCTGCATCCCCGGCCTCGTCCATGGCCGTCAGCGTCAGCCGCCCGGTCCCGTCCTCGGCGTGCACCGCGGTCGGCGGCAGCGCCAGCCGCCCGGTCAGGACCCGGGC
>JBOHCO010001647.1:0-3713 GCA_050698895.1 Streptosporangiaceae bacterium | reverse complement strand
GGTACCTCGGCGCCGTCGGTGACCAGGCCCGGCCCGCGGGCCAGCGTGACCTGCCGGTCGCCTGGCGGCGCGGCCGCGTGCGCGCGCATCCAGGCCCCCGCGGACGGGGCGACGCTGAACACCCGGCCGCCCAGCGCGGGGAGCAGCGCCCACGGGATCGCCTGCAGCCGCCCCGGCGGGACGACCACGACCGGGCCGTCGCCCAGGTGCCGGACCGCCGGCCCGAGCAGGGCGGCCTGGAGCCGGGGCCCGGCCGCGGCCAGGATGGCCGCCGCGCTGGCCAGGTCGTCCCCCGGCCGGCTGCGGGCCAGGCGGCGCAGCGCGAACCGGGCGAAGTCCGCCGCCCGGATGGCGTCCGCGGCGCGGCCGGCGGGAAACTGCCGCACCCGGCCCGGTTCGCAGACGAGCACGTGCAGGAGTCCCTCGACGTCGACGATCTCGACCAGCCGCGCCGGGCCGAGCTGATCGAGCAGATCGGAGATGCTGACTCCGCCCCGGCCGCCGCCCGCGCGGGCCCCGGCGCGCAGCGCGGTGGCCCGGACCGCTGCCTCGAGCCGCAGCTGCTCGCGCTGCAGCGGCCCGGCGGGCACGCCCTGGCGCCGGGCCCGCTCCAGCTCGCTGGTCACCTGACGCAGGGCCGCCAGGTCCGTGCTGAGCTCGGTCTCGGTGGGCGGCCGTACCGCCGGGACGGCCAGCGCGGTGGCCCGCCAGCGCTCGCTCCAGGCCAGCAGCCGCCGGGGCCGGCGCGCCCTGGCCGCGTACCGCAGCGCCAGCGTGGCCAGCTCGCCGCCGTGCTTGGTGGCCTGCGCCCGCAGCTCCGACGCGCCCAGGGTCAGCCGGTGCTGGTCCAGGACCTCAAGCCCGCGGCGGCAGGCCGCCAGCAGCCGCCGCGCGTCCTGGTCGGCGTCCGCCCGCAGCGCCTCGCTGAGCCAGCCGCTGGCCCGCGACATCGCCGGTCCGTGCCGGCGGGTGCGGGCCGCTTCCCGCAGGTGCCGGTCGGCGCTGGCGGGCCGGCCCAGGTCCAGCGCCACCCGTCCCGCGAGCAGGTGGGCCTGCGCGGCCTCGCTGGAACCCAGCGCGTCCAGCGCGGCGGCGGCCCGGCTGGCCTGGCGCAGCAGCTCGGCCGACGCCGGGGCCGCCGCGTACTGCGCTCGCGCGAGCACCAGCCGCGTGTGCCCCTGCCACCAGGTGCTCCGCTGTGTCCGGAACAGGTGGCTGGCCGCCTGCGCCCAGTCCAGCGCCGCCTGCGGCTGCGCCGCGGCCAGCGCGCAGTTGGCCGCGATCAGCAGCAGCTCGGCCTTCTTGGTCGAGCGGCCGCGGACCTGCTCGATCTCCCGGATGGCGGAATCGGCCTCGGCCAGGGCATCATCGGCCAGGCCGGCGGCCAGCAGCACGGCGCACCGGTCGATGCTGAGCGCCGGCGTGGGCACGTTCAGCGGCCGGTACCGGGCCGCCGCCTGGTCCAGGAACGACAGCGCTGTCGGCAGGTCGCCGGCGGCGAAGGCGGCCAGGCCGCGGTTCAGCACCGGATGGACCGCTTCCAGGTCCTGGCCGGTCCCGGCGTACAGGCGGCCGGCCGCCACGAAGTCGGCGTCGGCGCGGCGCGGCGCGCCGACCGACACCAGGACCAGCCCGCGGGCGCTCAGGGCCCGCGCGGTCCACAGCAGGTCGCCGGCGCGCTGCAGCACGCTGATCGCCCGGCGCAGGTCGTCCAGGGCGGCGGCGTGCTGGCCCAGCGTCCACCGGGCGATGGCGCGCCGGTGCAGCACCTGCCCGGTCAGGACCCCGCTCGACCGCTCGAGCGCCTGATCAAAGGCCCGCAGGCCAGCCGCCGAGCGGCCCGCGTAGACCAGCGCCACGGCCAGGCCAGCCAGCACGTCGGCCTCGCGCTCCGGCGAGCCGGTCTGGCGGGCCAGGCGCAGGGCGCTGCGCAGCTCGCGCACCCCGGCCTCGACATCGCCCACCTCGCGCAGCACGATGCCCGCGGCCTGATGGGCGATCGAGGCCTCATGCGCACTGGGGTGGCCGGCCAGGATCCGGCGAGCCCTGGCCAGCGCCTCCCGCGGGCGGGCCATGGCCAGGGCCAGTATCTCGCCGGACTGGCTCGGGCCAGACCCGGCCCCGGCAGCTCCCCCGGCCACGCCCGATAGTAAATCCCAGCGATCAGGGCGGTCCAATACATCCGTCTGCAAAACTCCCCGTCATTAGGTATCACCGGGCCGCTCGATGACTCCGTACGGGCATCGGGCCAGGAACGCGCGGGCGGCCGGCCCGGTAGCACTCGAGACTGCGGAGGCACCGTGACCGAGCGAGCTGACGAAAGCGGAATGGAATCGAGCATCGCCGATGAGGTCGACTACATCCGGCGCACCTTTGCCGCTCCGCCCGACCAGGGCGGCGCGGGGATTGAGATCGGGCTGGTCCCCGAAGGGCGCGGCGTCGGCTACATGTACGCCGTCGGCCAGCTCCTGGTGCGCCGTGAGTACCTGACGCAGGTGGAGCAGATCCTGGGCCGCGGCCGCGGCGAGCAGCCTCGCGAGGCCGCGCGGCTGCCGGGCGAGTCCGGCGAGGAGGAGCATGTCATCGGCGACATCGTCCTGCTGCGGCTGCGCGCGGGCGAGCCGGCCGTGCCGGAGGCGCTGGCTGAGGTTGACCGCCGGCTCGGCCCCGGCATCGCCACCCCCGACCACCTGCTGACCGTGGCCGGCGAGGCCGCGCCCTGCCCGGCCACGGAGCCCGAGCAGGTGTACCAGGGCATCGAGCCGTACCCGTCGGCCTGCCCCGGTGACGGCGGCACCGGAGTGCGGATCTACCTGGCCGACACCGGCCTGCTGCACGACGTGACGCATCCGGGCTGGCTGGAGTCTCACCCGTGGCTGACCGGGGTCCGGGCCGGGGACGCGGCCGACTACGACCAGCTTCCGCCGCATGCGGCCAGCCAGCCCCAGATGATCCCCGCCTACGCCGGGCACGGGACGTTCGTGGCCGGGGTGACCAGGTGCCTGGCCCCCGGCGCGGAGATCATCGTGACCAACGCGTTCGCGGTGGCCGGCAGCACGCTGGAATCGGACCTGGCGCAGCGGCTGGGCGCCGCCCTCGGCCACGGCGTGGATATCTTCCACCTGACGGTCGCCGCGCCGTCCCGCCACAACCTGCCCATGATCGGCATCGCGGAATGGCTCAGGCTCATGCGCGGGTACAAGGGCACCGTCTGCACCGTCGCCGTCGGCAACAGCGGCTCCCGGCGGCCGTTCTGGCCGGCCGCCTTCCCCGAGGTGGTCTCCGTGGGCGCGCTGGCCGCCGACTGGCGCAGCCGGGCCTCGTTCAGCAACTACGGCGGGTGGGTGGACGTCTACGCACCCGGCCGGGACCTCATCAACGCCTACGCGACCGGTACCTACAAGTGTCACGTCTGGCCGTACGCGAACCAGCCGCGGGAGTTCTACGGGATGGCCAGGTGGAGCGGCACGTCGTTCTCGACGCCGATCGTCACCGGGCTGATCGCCTCGCGGATGACCCGGACCGGCGAGAACGGCCGGGAGGCCGCCGCCGCGCTGCTGGCCGAGGCGCGGGGTGAGGCCATTCCGGGGGTCGGCGCCATCCTGCTGCCTCGCTGCGACGGGGAGCGCGGCCGGCCGGCGGGCCGGCCCGGGTGCTGCTGCGAGCGCCGGTCGTGCGACTGCTGAGCGTGCGACTGCTGAGCGTGCGACTGC
>JBOHCO010001646.1:0-1567 GCA_050698895.1 Streptosporangiaceae bacterium | reverse complement strand
CTGCTGGACCGCTCGGCCTGGGCCTGCCTGTCCTGCGAGCTGTTCAACTAGGTCGGTTTCTGCACCGGGGCCGGCCGCGATTAATTCGGTGGGTCTGCGACGGTCCTTCAGTCATGCGCGACAACAGGCCCCGGCCGTGAACGCTGCCCCGAGTACCCCGCATGACGCTCCCGAGCCAGGCCCGGCCCAGCCTGCGCCCGCCGCGTCCGGCACCGTGAGCCGGCCCGGCGCCTCGCGGGCCCTGCTGACCATGGTCATCGACATCGTCGTGCCCATCGCCGTCTTCTACGGCGTGCGCGGGGCAGGCGGCAGCGTGTGGCTGGCTCTGGCGCTCGGCGCCGTGGCCCCGGCGGCCAGCGCGGTGGCCGGGCTGGTGCGGGGCCGCCGGCCCGACACCATGGGCGTGATGATCCTGGCCACCCTGGCCCTCAGCGCCGGGCTGTCGCTGCTCACCGGCAGCCCGCGGGTCCTGCTGGCCAGGGACGGCCTGCTGACTGGCGCCTGGGCCGCCTACATGTACCTGAGCCTGCTCGCCCGCCGCCCGGCCACGTTCGTGATCTCCCGGCCGCTGCTGGAGGGCCGCCGCGTCTACGACCCGGCCCAGCGCCGGTGGGTCCGGTCCGCCGCGCGGACCTGGGACGAGCTGTGGGAGCAGGTGCCGCGGTTCCAATCGATCTGGCTGGTCTGCACCGTCATCTGGGGCACGGCCATCCTGGCCGACGCCGTGGTCCGGGTGGTCATGGCCTACGCGCTGCCGGTCGGGGTGGTCCCGGCGCTGGGCGGGGCGCTGTGGCCGGTCACGTTCATCGTGCTTCAGGTCATCACGAACGTGTACTTCGCCCGGGCCGGCTTCTGGCGCATCCTCCAGGCCGGCGCCTGACTCAGGACTGGAGCCGCGCTCAGCACCGGAGCCGCCCTCAGCACCGGAGCCGCCCTCAGCACCGGAGCCGCCCTCAGCACCGGAGCCGCCCTCAGCACCGGAGCCGGGCTCAGGGCCGGAGCCGCCCTCAGCACCGGAGCCGGGCTCAGGGCCGGAGCCGGACCAGCGGCAGGTAGTCGGATACGTCCGCGCGCGGGCCGCTGGCCCGCAGCTTCCCGCTGGCCACCGCGGCCGCCCAGTCCATCCGTCCGGTGGCCAGGTCGAGCCAGGTCAGCGGGTCGGTCTCGACCACGTTGGGCGGTGTGCCCCTGGTGTGCCGCGGGCCGGCCACGCACTGCACGGCGGCGTACGGCGGGATACGCACCTCGACCGCCCGGCCGGGGGCCCGTTCGGCCAGCGAGTCCAGCAGGAAGCGGGTCGCGGCACGCAGGGCCTCGCGAAACGGCTCGCGGCCGGCGTCCACCGCGGCCCGCACGGCGGTCACGCTGGCCCGCCCCAGTGCCGGGCCGGACCGCTCGGTCGGCGGCAGCGACGGCTCGCCCAGGGCGGCCCGCTGCTCGTTGACGGCGGCCAGCGTACGGGTCGGATCAGGCTGTCGGGCAGGCACGCCTGAGAACGCTAGTCGACCGCGCCGACGGTCTCCCGCCAGCCCGCGCTGAACCCGCGCCGCGGGCTTTCTGCCCGGGC
>JBOHCO010001645.1:0-1671 GCA_050698895.1 Streptosporangiaceae bacterium | reverse complement strand
CGTGGAATGCTAACTGCGGCGCTGCATTCACCTGGGTCGGCCGGTCCATCACCCCTTACCTTGGGTGGCTGACCGGCTGGCTGATGATCATGGCGAACCTGATCGGGAACGTGGCCGCGGTCACCGTGCTGGCCCCGTCGGTGCTGGCCGTGGCCGGGCAGAACCAGAACGCCCGGTGGCCTAACATCATCATCGATACCGCGGTCGGCGTGCTGATGATCGCCATCGCGGTCGTCGGGATCAAACTGTCCGCGCGCACTCAGATCGTGCTGGCCATCGTCGAGTACGGGATCGTGATCGCCCTGGCGGTCGCCGCAACCGTGTTCTGGGGCAGGCACTCCGCCGGTTCCTACCCGTCCTCGGCCGGGTGGCTGTCGCTGAGCGGGATCGGCGGCAAGGGCAGCCTGTCCGCTGGGTTGTTGTTCGCGGTTTTCATGTTCGTCGGCTGGGACGGATCGGCGAACGTGAACGAGGAGACCCACGAGCCAAGCATCAACCCCGGAAGGGCCGTGCTGCTGGCTGTGGTGTTCCTGGGCTTGTTCTACGCGCTGTGCACCACGGCGTTGCAAGGAGCAGTGTCCCCGCACGCCCTGCAGGCCAACGCCGCTGCGCCACTGGTGTACATCGGGCACGTGCTCGGCGGGACGTGGCTCGGCCGGGCTGCGGGGCTCGCCGTCGCCCTGTCGGTAATCGCCGGGACCGGAACCGGGTTCGTGGTGCTCGGCCGGATCGGGTTCGGGATGGCATCTTCCGGCGCGCTGCCCGCCCCGCTGGGCAACCTGTCCCCCCGGTTCCGCACTCCCGTCCTGGCCACCATCATCCCCGGGGTGGCGTTTTTGGTCGTGACCTGGGTGTATCTGCTGGTCGGGTCGGTCGGGGCGGCGTTCAGCGCACTGGTCGCCGGCACCGGGATCTTGTTCGCCTCCTACTACATCCTGACCGGGCTGGCGCTGATCGCTTACTACCGGCGGCGGATATTTTCCGATCCGGTCGGCGCGGTCGTGCTTGGGCTGCTGCCGCTGGCTGCGGTGGTGTTCCTGGGCTGGATCATCGAGCGGGCGATGGCCGCCAACGCCGCTAACGTGAACTGGACCATCGCCGGGATCGTCGGCGTCGGGATCGTCCTGATGGTCGTGGTCAGAATGACGCGCGAGGGCGCGCGCTACTTCGCCACTCAGCGCGAAGCGCAGCAGGTCGCGGCCCGGCACTGACCCTTGCCCGCCGGGTACTGGCTCGCGCCGGGCAAGGTCCGGGATCTGACTCGCGACGGTTACGGGCCCTTGTCAGCTGGTCAGGAGGGCTCGCTAGCAGGGCGAAGCTGGCTCGGCCGTACATCTGGCGTTTGGTGTGTCCTGAACGTGGAGGAGGTTCGGTAGGTCGAGTTTCTGAAGCGATGCTGCACGGAAGATGAAGGTGGCGGACGGCTGCCCAGGCGATCTCGACGAGGACTGGCTGCAGGTGCTGGTTGCGGCCAGGTGAGCGGCGTCGGGTAAGAACTCGGCCACGCTGGCCCCGATCTCGGACAGGACCGCGGCGGCGGCCAGCGGGCCGATGCCCGGGATCGTGGTCAGCAGGTCCCGCTCGGCGCGAAAGGGCAGCATCATCGCCTCGATCTGCGCGTCCAGCTTCGCGATCATCTCCTCGAGGTGGCCGATGTGGTCCAGGTGCAGC